>CAYVDH010000019.1:0-31754 GCA_964450355.1 uncultured Flavobacteriaceae bacterium | reverse complement strand
ATTTGAAAATAATAATATTGAATTTAATGTAATCGTTATAATTAAAAAAAATATGGCAAAGAAAGAAATATTAATTGTAAAAGGGCTTGCTATAACAACTTTAAAATTTAACAATGATGATTATATTTCCCTAACAGATATTGCGAGACAAAAAAATGCAGAAGAGCCAAAAGACGTGGTGAAAAATTGGATGCGAAGTCGAACTACCATAGAGTTTTAAGGATTATGGGAAATACTTTTTTGTATTCTGCTGAAAGTGTTATTTTGATTCAGAATAAAATATAATTTATTCTAACTTTTTCTTGCCTTTTGATGGTGGTAAAAAGTTACTATTTGTTACCACTTTCTTTCCGGTTTTTTGTTCCAATGCCAATCTTGCATCTTTAGCAATTTTGCCACCTTTTTTACCTGCAATGGCATTTTGCTTTACCCCTTTTGCTTTTTCTGTTTCGGCTATTTGTCTTGTTGAAAGTTCTGCCAAAGCAGTAAATATCAATTCAGCTTCGCTCATGTGGTCCCTTAGGTTTTGTGATTTCAAGCCTTTTAAATCTTTGTGTTTTTTAACCGTTAATCCAGTCCATTCTTGATGGATTATATTAGTTAAAAATGCAAATTCATCACCTTTTTGTACACCACTTTCTTTCCAGTAATCAGTCAATTTGTTGCGCGTTTCTTGTCCAGTCATTCTTTGCTGAATCCATTTTTCACTTCTTCCCAATTTTTGCCAATTTTCCCTTGCTCGGTCCAAGCTCATTTCAGGGTCTTGAATTTCATTCATTCGCTCATAGCCAACCTTTGCAAGCCATTGCTTAAAGGGTTCTGCTTTGGGCGAAGGGATTGATTGGATAAGACGGAAAACTTGTTCAACATCCCCTACATCAGTTAATCTCATTTTGCCATCTTGAGCCTCCAATTTCAAAGCGTTACAATTTGTAACGGTTTCATTACCCTCCGCTAAAAGACGTTTCTTCATCACTCGCCAATACACTTGAGGGTTTTCACTCTCAGTTAAAATGGCAATTATGTCAACAATGGCAAAATACCATTTTTCATTTTCTTCATCCCAGTGAGTCCGGACTTTTTTGCTTTCAAATAATTTTATTTTGCTCATTGAATTTCTATTTTAATTAAATCAGTTTTAAAATATGCTGATACCTTTTCTTCGTTTTCATAAGGATTGAAGTATAACTCTCCACCCTCCTTTTTATAAACCTTTCTTGGCATTGGGTCAGTTTGCACATCTATAAAATCCCCTACTAAGATTTCATTATTGAATTTATCAAAGCATCTATTAATTTTCCCTTTTGATATTATCATTTTTTAAAAATATTTTTCAAGTGCCAAAGAAAATTATTGGTTGTTGGAAAATAACTTTCTTTGTTTGGTAAGTTAATTTTTACACCCTCAAAAGCCCTAATACCATAGTTGGTTTCATCCTCCCTAAAGGAATTTGAAACAACAACCTTGTAATTTTCATCAATGGCTATTAAACCCCTATCAAATGCTCTGTGAAGGTTTGGACACAAAGCAATTCCATTTGTTACTGTGTCATCATAACTTTCGCTAAAGGGAATAATATGGCAAGCATCAATCATGGAAACATTGATTGTTGCATCAATTCTCATTCCTGATATACAACATGTGTTGTTGTATATTTTTGGGATTTCTCTTTTAAATAACCCACCTCTAATAAATATTTCTTCTTCATCATTTTGCTCTAATAGATTTTTAATCTCTTGTTGATATACTGCTGATGATTCTGTTAAAATCTTATTTTCAATTTCAACATGAATATATTTTTGTTCATTTGTTGAATTACAAAAATTTGTTTTAGTGTCTGGAAAATAATTATTTAATAAAAACTGTAATAGTGTTTCATTGCTAACCTTATCTTTCATTAAAGAAAACAAATCATTGTCAATATATGCAAAATCTACTGCTGCATTTAAACTCAATAAACTTCTCATTCCTGATTTTATTTTAATTATATTTTCATATCCTGGTTTTGGTTTTAATTTCCAAAATTTACTACTTGAAAGATGATAAAATGGCAAAGCAAATCGACAATCATGTGTTGTAGTAACTAATAAAGTCCAATTCGTTTTATATAATGAAACTAATTCTGGTGTAATATAAATTCTATGATCTTTTTGTAATCCACTCTGAATTGTTTGCAAAACACAAATTAATAAAATGGGTTTATGGGGTGCTATTCCATGTGATTTATCAATTCTTAAGTTTTGAAATAATTTTAAATATTGTACTAAATTGTTTTCCAATTAATTTAAGTTTTCACAAAAATAATTATTAATCTTTTAAAATACAATGAATTTAAAACTCCAATCTCCCCCTCCATTTACCTTTTTTCTTTTTATAGTATGAAACATAAAACCTATTAAATTTGTCTAATACATTATGAAATTAAAATTTGTATTCTTCTGCTTATTGTTTTGCGCTGGAAAACTATTTGCTCAAAGTTCTGTCATATCAGGTACAGTTAAAAATTCTTACAACATCAATGAAACTGATTTTAAACTCATTTTCCTTAAAAATAACCTTAAAATCGATAGCTGCATCACTGATAAAAGTGGCATATACCGTTTTAAACTGAACCCTGGGTATTACTCAATTCAAGTCATCAGTAAAAAATACCTGCCAACTACCATCGAAAAAGTGTTCATTAAAAATGGCTATAACAATTTAAACCTAAACTTAAAACTACAATCCACTCCAATTAAACCTATATACAAAAACCTTGATGGATACACAAAATCAGATGTCATCAAACCTTCTACTTCTGTAACTGACGGAGATTATGAAGGCAGAACCCATTCTGAAGAACCTATGGTATTAAAATCATCCTCTGTAGCAACAAAATCAAGTACTAAAATTATAGGGAGTATAACATCAGACAAAAGAAAATCCGACCATAAAGACCCTGTTGTTGAAGAAAAATTAATTGAAAATACTACCCCTAAAGCTGGCATGATTACCGCTGGCCATTGGCGTGATTTAGACCACTGGAATGACTGGTTGAAAACAAATTCTGAAAAAGAAATAAGCGACATTCAAAAAAAATGGAAACTATTCCCAAATGAAAAATTTGAGCTTAGATTTGAAGATAAAAAAAACCAAGCACTTGCTTTTACTAAAGTCATTTTATTCAATAGCAAAAATGAAATCATTGGTCAAACATACACCGATTATGCTGGTTATGCCTACTTTTGGCATAACTTGTTTTCTCAAATAAACAAAGACGAACAATTGTCAATCAAAGCTGTTCAAGGTGATGCAATATTTGAATTAAAAAACATCAACTCATACTTTAATTCAAAAAAAACAATTCAAACTGAATTTAAAATCCAAAATAAAGCACAATTAGAAATTGGTTTTGTTATTGATGCAACAGGAAGTATGGGCGATGAAATTAAATATTTACAAAGTGAACTCACTAATGTCATCGAAAGAGTTCAAAAGAAAAACAAATGCCTTAATATCCTTACTGGCTCAGTGTTTTATAAAGATTTTGGCGATGATTATGTGACTAAGTTCATGCCTATGAGTCATAATCCTGCTCAGACTCTACAATTTATTTCAGACAATAACAGTGGTGGAGGTGGCGATTTTCCCGAAGCTGTAGATGAAGCCATGAGCACTGCAATCAATGATTTGCAATGGAGTAACAGCAACAATCCTCGCATTCTATTTTTGTTGTTGGATGCACCTCCTCATGAAAATGAAAACAACTTAAACAAAATGAAAGAATACACCAAACTCGCTGCTGAAAAGGGAATACAAATCATTCCGATAGCTGCAAGTGGTATCAATAAAGCTACTGAATTTTTATTAAAAAACATGGCAATAATCACTAACGGTGAATACATTTATATCACTGATGATAGCAAAATAGGAAATGCACACATTAAACCAACTGGTGGTGAAAGCAAAGTGGAATTTTTAAATGAATTGATGATAAAACTCATTCAAAAATACAGCGATGCTGACTGGTGCAAATCAAATGACAACATCAACCCAATTGATTCAACAAACAATCAAAATCAAAGCACTGAATTAATAGCAGGTAAAAACTGGCAAATGACATTCTATCCAAACCCTTGCAGAGAGATTTTAAACATTGAGTTCAGTGAAAAAGTAGAGAAATTAATCATCACCGATTTGAATGGTAAAACCATTTTTGAAACAATCAATCCAAGTGAATTGAACATTAAAACTGAAGTTGGTCAATGGGATTCTGGTGTGTATGTCGTTTATGCTGTAAAGTCAGGCGAAACTATTTCTGGAAAATTGGTGGTGATGCATTAAACACTTATTCAAGCAAATGAAAAGTGGCTTGTAATTGGTAGTGAACACCGTCAGCACCTAATGCTTTTAATTTATATAAATACACTTCTTGAGGACAAATTTCACCTTTGAATTTACCATCCCAATGTTGCATACAATCGTTGGTTGAATATACTTTTTCTCCCCATCTGTTGTAAATTTCAAAATCGTATTTCACTATGTATTGTCCAACAGGACCAAAGGTTTCGTTGATGTTATTTCTGTTAGGCGAAAATGCATTTGGCATAAATAATTTTGAACCAGGAAAACACTGTGCCTCGTTGGAAATACTGCTAGCTATAGAGTTCATCTTTTCATGATTTAAACTGTAAGCTGTAACTCTATAAATGTATGAAGGAGTACAATTGGTGGAGGCATCTAAATCTATGAAAGAATTGATATTTGAAGCTACCTTACCTATCACTTTAAAACTACCATCAATTTGTTTTTGCTCTATCTCATAATGATCTACTCCTTGACTCCATAATTGATACAAATTCCAACTTAATGCTGGTTTCTGAGTATTGACATCAAAATGAGCTTTTAAAAGTATTGTTTGAGCTACATTGCTCACAGGTGTGGTATCATTACAGCCATCTATGGCTTTTACTGTATAAATATAACTGTTTTTTTGAACGTTAGTTTGATGATCATCGTAGGTGCTGTCATTCACTTCAAATAATTTATCTTTAAACAATGTACTTCCATCATCTCTTGTTTTAGTCAACAAGTAGGCTTTGATTCCATTTCTACTCCATGCATTGGTCAACCATTCAACTCTTGCATAATCATTGTTTTCTACAGTGGCTCTCCAAGCGTAATTTGGTGTATTGGTATTGATATAAAATGGTTTTGCAATGGCTGTATCGCTTTTCGAAAACTCATTAAATCCACTGAATTCTTTTGCTACTATTCTGTAATTTTGACGTGTAAAACATTGTATTTGTGTATCTGTATAAGTAAGAACATTGCCATTAACTTTGTCAATATATGAATAATCTGACTCGCTATTGTATGGTTTACGCCATATTTCATAGTTTGCTACACTATCAAAACCAATGTAAGGCGACCAATTGATTTGATTGTGTTCAAACTTTCCATAAGCTTTTGTTTCAATGGTGCAATGAGGCTTACTTAATTTTAAATCTGATACTTTATAGCATAAATTTTGAGTCGCAATTTTGTAGCAATAACTGTTGTTTAATGTCTGGCAAAAAGCATCGTAAAATACTGTATCATTTCTTCCATTTACTTCTGCCGTTTTAAGGTATCTTCCATTGTATTCTTTATATATGATGTATTTTCTGAAATCAAAATTCGGGAATTGACTAAAACACAACTCAGTAGTGTTGTTGTTTATCACACTTGCTCTGCGAATTGGAATCATTTGAGGTGGCAAGGTATCTCCAACAGTTATTCCTGCGGGTTTAAACAAGGTGTCTTGGCATCCTAAAACATCTTTCGCAATTAATGAGATGTTGTATTGCCCGGGTGAATTATATAAATGTTTAGGATTGGCGATAGTGGATGTGTTATTGTCGCCAAAATCCCATGAATAAGATACAAAAGTGGTATCAAATTTAGATCGGTTTTGGAATGCACTATTTTCACCAACACACAGTATGGTTTTATCAGCCTCAAATAAAGCTTGAGGTCCATAGACTTTGAATTGTTTGACGAGAGTGTCCTTACAAGTTGCTTTATTTTCTACTATGAGTTCAATTTGATTATTACCTCTTAGCTTTACCTTGAAAGTAGAATCCGAAATGAATGGCAAGCTGTCTTGATTCAATTTCCAATAGGATTTAATCGAAGCATTTTCATGGTTACTTTCCGAATTGTTTTTTACTTTAAAAACATCGTGATAACAAATTCCTTTCACATCAAAATTAGCCACTGGAAAATCAAATACATCAATGGTATCAATTGGAGGCAATGTGTATTTACAACCAAGTGTATCGGACAAAATCATGGCTGGAATATACCTACCTGGGCGGTTGTATATATGTTTAAAGTTATTTCCTTCTTTCACTACTCCATCACCCAAGTCCCATTCCATAGCTGCCGAATCAATGGTTTTTCCTCTGAATTCTATTTTTAATGGTTTACATCCATCTAATCTATCAAAATCATAAGAACCTCTAGGACCAGATACGATTACATAAGCTGGCTTTTTAAGAGTTGCTGTACAACCACTCAATGAAACCACTGTCAATGTGATGTCGTATTTCCCAGGCAATAAATACAATTTTTTAGGGTTTTGTAATTTGGAACCTGTACCATCGCCAAAATCCCAGTCCCAATTTACTATTTCACTTCTGAAAGTTTTGGATTGATCATAGAAAGTACTTAATAGAGGTGGGCAAAATCTACCAATGGGATCGGCTTTAAATGAAGGTTGTAACATGTTAGGCGAAACCTCAAAGCTATCGCTTATAATGCTTTTACATCCATTGTTATCCGTTACAGTGTAAGTAAAATAGTTATATCCTATTTTTTTAAATTTGAGTGGTGGTGGAGTTTCTTGATTAAATGTTCTACCATCTTCAAACTTCCATAAATAGCTGTATGGTTTTACAGTGCTATTACCATCAACAACTTTTGATTCAAAATAAAAAATAGGAGTATCGCAATTGTTGTTTCTTCTATAATCATACCCCACACTGTGAGCAATTACTGGAATTTTATACTCCATAGATGTAATGCAACTTGAATTGTCTTTGATGACATGATATACTGTGACGAAAGAATCCGATTCTTTGTTGAAAGAAGTAAAATCAATGCTCATGGACTTGTTTGATATTGGGTATATTTCTCCATTGATAACCCATTCTCTATCTGTATTATCTGTCCCATAAGACGAGTCGTGTAAATCAAGTTTAAAAGGCATGCAATTGCCTATTTTTTTTACAGACGATTTTGATGGCACTCCTTTCACATTGATGATTACAAAATTGGTGTCAGGACATTCTTCATCACCAAAAAGACCAGTTAAATACACTTTGTATTGACCTGGATTATTGTACGTTCTCACTTGTTTTAATGACGTAATGGTATCATTATTCCCAAAATCCCATTTCCCATTTTTTAATGAGCCCGAATGTGAAACTGTCAATTTAGATGGTGCGCATATTTTATCTTGTGAAAAGTTGAATCCTACATCATAAAATGGCAAGGATGGTCTGTATATGCTAGAATCTTTACAATTGAAAGTATCGTTATAAGCAGTATAAACTATGATATTCTGTTTATCACTTTTGTAATGGTATATGAATGTTGTATCTCTGTAAAATGTATCTGTAGGGAAAGTTAACATGGATCTATTAGCCCATGTTTTATCTGTTGTTATCTTTATACTTGTATTTTGACAATTAAGTGGCACAGTAGTTAAACGAGGATATGGTCCGTGTACCATGACTGTATCGCAAGTATCTGAAGGGGTTCTGCATCCAAAATGAATGGCAATTAAATTTAATTTGTGTTTACCCCCTACTTTGGTGTATAATCTACTTTCACTGTTTTTATATTCTCCTGAATCATTTACTGTAATCAATTCAAATCTCACTTTTTTCTTGATGGAATCGTGAGTGGTATTGGTGTATGTAAGTAAACCTTCATTACAAATGTGATCTTGATCCAATTTAAATGTAGGTTTAAATCTTAATCCAACACTTACTTCGCCAGTGTCTATAAGGACACAATTTTTAGTTGTAGTCACTTTTGCAATAGCCATAAAATTACCGGGTTTATAAAATGTTTTGTTTACTTTTTGGGTATTGTATTTTGCTGCACTGCTATCTGTAAAATACCATTCAATGGATTTAATTGGATCTTTAAGGGTCAGTTGTAAATCATAATTCACTAGCTTTGGAACACAATCTTCTACTTGTTCAGGAATGACTTTTATTTTCTGCATACCCACATGTACGTTTCCAGCATTTAGTACCAAGGAACAACCCTTGTTGCTATATAAGGTAACACTTACTTGGTAAGTTCCAAACTTATTGTAAACATGAGAAATGTTTGTAAAATTAGAGATGTTTTCATCTGGATTTTTATCGCCCCATTTCCATACACTGCTAGTATATTCTGTACCAATGACAGTAAATTGGGCTTTAAATGGAGCTTTACAACCAACTGAATCTACTATCGAAGCGTATGCTTGTGGACTAGGATTGATACTGATTGTTTTACTAATTTCTTCAACACAATCGCCATTCGTCATTTTAAGTTTGATGGTGTATGTCCCTTTTGTATCATAAAATTTACTTGGAGATTTTAAGTTCGATGTTGTTCCATCACCAAAATCCCATTCATATGATGTGCTTGATGTCTCAGGTCCTGAATTGTTAGCTGGTTTAATAATTTCGTTTTCACATGCTTGTGATGGAATGTTGAAATTGGGCTTTAGTTTTTCAATCACTACTTTGCTGGATAATTTTGCAGTGCATGTACCATTGATAGCATTCAATGTAACTGTATAAGTTCCATAATTATTGATTGTATGACTAAAATTCTTATAAGAACTTGTAGTTCCATCAGAACATTCCCAATAACTGTTAGTAGCATTTATAGAAGTATTATTGGTAGTAAAACTTAATGGTGGATTACATTCATAATCTTTATTAATGGTATAACTAGGAACTGGTGTTGTTTTGATTCTGACATGACGCTTTTTTGTAATTAAACTTTTGCAACCAAATCCATCAGTTATTGTAAGTCCTATAGTGTAAGTGTTTGAATTTGCATAAGCGTGTTTAGGTTGATTAGATGACCCTAAATTGCCATCGCCAAAATCCCATTGCCAATCTGTAATAATTGTATCAGCTTTGGTTGACATGTCTTTAAATGTAACTTGTTCATTGACGCATGCTACAGTATCAGAAACAAACGCAGCTACTGGATTATTGAAAACTCGAATTGATTTGAATGTTTTTGTAGCAGTATTGCCATTTGCGTCTGTAATTTTGAGTGAAACTGTAAAATTCCCACTTTTGTAATAAATGGCAGAAGGATTTGTTAATATGGATTTGTTGGCATTGCCAAAATCCCACTCATAACTCACTGGATTTCCTGTACTGTTATTCTTAAAACTGACAGTAAGGGGCACACAGCCTTGATTGACAGATAAAGAAAAATCTGCAACCAGTTGCCCAAAAACATCGGTAACAACTAAATAAGTAAGTAAAAAAATTACTTTTTTAATCATTTACATCAATAACAAAACAAATATAACTATTTTTATATCAATTTATTATATATAGTCGTAAAATAAATTAAAATAGTTGCTTTCGTATTGAATTAATTAATGTAAAAGTGTCACAGTGCCTTTTCTATAATGCCATCTTCCACTCAAATCCAACACTTCTATCATGTATAAATACGCACCATCTTCTACTTTGTCATTTTGTATTTTGCCATCCCATCCAGCAATGGGGTCATTGGTTTGAAAAATAACCTCACCCCAACGGTTTGTTATTGTCATTTTAAATTGTTTAACTTTTAAGAATCCTTGTAATTTAAATACATCATTGAAACCATCATTGTTTGGTGAAAATGAAGTAGGGACAAAAAACTGATTAGGAATTGTAAAAAAGTACTTAATCTCTGTCTCATTCGAACAATTGTTGGTATCAATTAAAAATAATTTAGCATGCAATGTAGTGCTGTCGTTAAAAATTAAATATTCACTTGGGTCAGTTCTGATGATGTTGTTATTAAATTGCCACTCTCTATAATTAACTGGTATGTTTGTTATGTCATCGAACTGAACCTTTAATCCCGAAGATGTCATGGTAACTGTGGTATCAATGATTGGCACAGGCAATGGGTTGACAATGGCTCTGTTGTTAAGTGTTAATTGAGTACTACATCCTAAATTTGATGTAGCTGTAACTACTATGTTTTTATTGCCTACAGAATTGGCATTAGCAGTATATGGATTGCCATTAAAAATAGCTCCACCATTCATTCTCCATTGATAGGTGTTATTTGTATTTGAAATGGCATTTAAATTGATGGTTGTGCCAATGCAATATTTAATAGGTCCATTGACTGTAAACAATGGATTAGGTGCAACATAAACTTCTTTGATTATACTATCAAAACAACCATTTAAAGTATTAATTTCAAGTGATAATTTGTGTTTTCCACTATCAATAAATACATGTGAATTTGTGTTGTTGACTCCTGCAATTGCAACAAAATTAGATTTCCAAGTCCTGTTGTAAAAATCAGGCGAAATGGTATTATCTATCATTGTGAAATTATTGTTGTCCAAGCATTGTTGTAATTTATTTATACTAAAATTAGCATTGGGCATCACATATACTTGCAGGTTTTTAATCAAGCTGTCTTTGCAATTGTAATCGCTTATTAATACTAATTTTGCTTTGTAATTATTTGCGCTTGCATAATTATGTGATGGATTATTCAATAAAGATATATTTGCATCTCCAAAACTCCATTTAACATTGTATGTACCTGAACTGATGCTTCCATTTTCTGTAAAATCAAATTGATTATTTTTAAAACATTGTGTTGAATCATTGACTGTAAATTTGGCTACTGGATTGGGATATACATTCATTAATTTAGTCATGCTATCTTTACATATTACATTAGCTATTACTATTAATTTTACTTGTATATTATTACCTGTATTGGTATAAGCATGGCTGGTATTATTTGCTATACTAACATTATTATCTCCAAAATTCCAAATCGAACTTATACTCCCTTTAAGCACATTGCTTGTGTTGTTAAAAATAAAATTATTTCCTTTAACACATTGGTCAGAATCATTCACATTAAAATTGGCTTTAGGATTAGCTAATAAATTTACATATTTAGCAGTTGAATCCACACAACCATTATTGGTTGTATTGATCAAAGTAACTCTAAATGAATCTTTAAATGAAGTATAATTAATTGGTCCAGCATTGACATTATTGATTGTATTACCATCACCAAAATGCCAAGTAGAATTATATGTTCCTGTATTTAAACTGCTGTTGTTAGTGAAAAGATAGGAGTTACCATTGTAACATTGTGTTTTGTTATTGATAGTAAAATCAGGTTTGCTATTTTCAAAAACAAATGCCTGTTTAATCAAGCTATCCGCACAGTTTTTATCACTTACTAATTTTAATTTTACTTGGTATGTGCTGTCTTTTGTAAAACTCAAATTGTAATTTGCATTGCTGCTTTTAGAGTGATTTACTATCTCCCAATTGCTAGTGTAAGTACCTGCTCCTATATTGCTGTTATTTGTAAATAAAAATGAATTCCCTTTTAAACATTGAGTGCTGTCGTTGATACTGAAATCTACAACAGGCTGATGAAACACTTTCATTAACTTAATCAAACTGTCTTTGCAATTGTTATTGCTTGTAATTTTTAATTTAACAAAATAATTATTTGCATTGGTATAATTGTGATTAGGGGATAACAAACCAGATGTTATATTGTCGTCAAAACTCCAAGCAGATGAGTATGTGCCATTGTTGATAGTGGTGGTATTGACAAAATTAAATAGATTTGATTTTAAACATTGTTCACTGTCATTCACCATAAAATCAACAACAGGTGACGCAAATAAATTGATGTTTTTTTCAATACTATCTTTGCAATTATTAACAGTATTTGTCACTAATTTAACTTTGTATAATGTATTGTATAATGAATAACTTTTATTGCTTGGATTGAAAGCAGTTTCAGCACTTCCATCTCCAAAATACCAAGTGCTGGTATAAGTACCAGAACCCAAAGTAGTAGTGTTGTTGAATGAAAACAAATTGTCTTTGAAACACTGAGACTGGTTATTGATGGTAAAATCAGGAACTGAATTTTCTACAACAATGGTGTTTTTTTCAATAGAATCTTTACAGCCAAAATCAGAATAAGACAACAACTTTACTTTGAAATTATTGAATGTTGAATACTGATGAGTATTATTTTTTAGGGTTGAACTTGAATTATCACCAAAGGTCAATAACCTGTTTAGGTTACCAAAAGCGATGTTTGATGAATCAATAACAATGAAATTATTGTTGTTAAAACATTGAAATGAATCATCAATAAACAACTTAGCTTTAGGCAACGGATTTATTTGTATTTTCACTATAACACTGTCCTTACAACCATTGTTTGTTGCAGTCATTTTATAAATTCCACTGTCATTCAAATTGACATTGTTTTTACCAAAATGGGTAAAAATTGAATCTGTTTGAAGAGCATTGTTTTTATACCACTGGTAATTTGGATTTGTAGCATTACTATCTATAGTGACGATATTAAATGAAGTATTTTCGCAAATGGATTGACTGCCTTTATTCAATTCATAACCTAAGTTAGGTGTCGCATTGACATAAACAACACTGTCTTTTAAATACACTTTCCCATCTACTTCTAATTTTACTTTTTTGTAACCCGATGTAGTGTATTGAATGTTATGTGGTCCTTGGCTTGTAGCTGTTGAAGGTATTGCTCCAGCACCAAAATCCCATGAATAACTCACCCCTTTTCCTTCGGTAGAATCAGTAAAAATTACTTTGTCATTTTGACAAATAAGGGTATCATTCACTACGTATTTTGGTTTTATTATATCCGATTCTATGATGATACCATAATCTTCTGTTTGTCCATAGGATAAGGTAGAACATGGATTTGTTCCAATGCTGTTATAATCACTTCTAATTCTAAATCTTAACAGAGTATTTAATGTGGCAGTTAAAGGTATTGCAATTGAGTCGGAGTGATTTTGTAATGCAGCACTTGGATTGTAAACCATTTCGCCAGCATCTGATAATGAGCCATTGTTATTAAAATCAATAAAGGCTACTACTTGTTCATTGTAAGTAGCTCCAGTTGTGACTTTCAAAGCGTATTTTTTTCCACGTTTTACTTTTACAATTTTAGTACAACCTAAATTGATGTTAGAACCCTCGGGATTTCTACCAGCTGAACTACGTTTCATTCCATTAAAATCGACTTTAAATATGCCTAAGCCAGCAACACTATTAGTCGTATTGATTGGAACACAATGACTTTTTATAGTATCTCCTACTGTTATGTTTCCAGTAAGTGTATCTAGTCCATTGCAATTTTCTACAATGTATGTGTATTGATATGTCCCTTTAGCTCCAAACGAAACTTGTATGTTGGCACTTGTTGAATCTGTCCCAGAAAGGTATGAAACTCCATTAGGAGAAAAACTCCATTGAAACCTTCCTGGCAGATTACATGATTTATCTTTAATTGAAACTACAGTACTTTTACAAACTATTGTATCATGTTGTTCCACTCTGGCTATGGGTTTTTTTGAGCCGTCAAAATAAGCAGGAGAAAACCAATTACCTCTGTTATATGTAGAAGCATAAAGAATGTTTGAATTACATTCTTTTGTGTTTTCATAATACATTTCAATGTCGGTTACTCTCACGGTATTAGGCAACCCTTTGCTGTAATACTTCCATGAAGACAAGGTAGTATCGGTGTACCAAATTCCACCACCAAGAGTACCCACATATATTCCTTTTCTTTTGTTTGAGGTATCCAGTAAAATTGCTCCAACATTGTGAGATAAGTTTGAATTGATTTGAGACCAAGAAGTTCCTTTATTTAATGAACGATACACTTTGTTACCAATAGAAATGTAAACGGCAGAAGATATTTTAGGATCAGTTTCGATAGCACTTACCGTACCCGCTACAGGTTGAGTTATGGTATTCCAAGTAGGCGTTCCAGAATTGACATTATCACTTCTGTAAAATGTACCATTGGATCGTGATGCATATAGAATATCATTATTCCCAATGCAACTTTCCAATTCAGTAAAATTAATAGAATTAGTACCGCCTAGACTGTTAGAAATTTTTGTCCAACTTGGTGGTGAACTTCTAATGTTATCGCTTCTCCATATGTTTTTATACCCAATATACATGGTGTTTCCGCTTCCTTCTTTTAATGTAATTGGTGTAACCCATCCACCTGATTCGTTGATACCATTCACCCCATTGTCTGCAATAGTGGCTTGAGTATTTACACCATATACTCTAAAAACACTACCATAATAAAGTTCCCCGTAACTGTAATTATTATCCGTTTGATCTATTTCGCAATCCATGCCATCTCCTCCACGAGTGGTGTACCAACCATTGTTGTAATTTCCTGTTCCATTATCTTGATACCCATTGATTAAAATATCTTTTTGGGTTCTGGATGCATCCATTTTATATATTTGTGCAATAGCAAGTCCACTATTCACTTTAACCCAAGGTGCCCCTTTAGATCTTGTGTAATACAATCCACCATCATTACCAGCAAATATTCTATTAGTTAGAGGACAAGCGACCAATTCATGTTGGTCTGCATGTATTTCATTCACCCAATATCCTGCAATTGTCCATGTTTTCCCAGTATCTTGTGACTTGAAAATATTGACACCACCAACATAAATAATGGCAGGGCTAGTAGGATCTGTTACCATGTCTTTGTCATACCATGCTTGGCCACCACTGCCTGAGCCATTGGTAGAGTAATCGTGTAAATTAGGTGTAGTAGATTGAGTTCTAAATGTTGCTCCACTATCTCTTGATAAATAAAACCCTTGGTTTACACTTCCATTAGCTATCCAAAAATAAACTAAATTTTTCATTTTGGAATTCACATCTATAACTGCTCTTGAAATACCAGATGTTGGCAAACCAGATGTGATGTTCGTCCAAGTACCTCCTCCATTAATAGTTCTATAAAACAATCCATCTCTTGTGGCATACAATACATTTGGATTATCTGGTTTCATTACAATGTCTTTAAAATTGCCTGAAATTTGTTGTGACCATGTAGCTCCAGAATTTGTACTTTTATAAATTCCACCGTTGGTAGCAGCATATAATACAGCAGTATTTTTAGGATTAATGACCAATCTACCTACTGTTAAATTCCCCATACCTGAATTTGAAATAGTCCAATTGACCCCTCCGTTAACACTTTTGAAAACACCATATCCAGCAGCATCTCCAGCATCTCTATCTCCCGAGCCAAAATACATGGTATCAGGATTGTTCGGACTTATAACTATTGAAGAAACACCAAGTGTAGGAAGTGAATCTTTGTTAACTGTCCATGTTTTACCGTTATCTTTAGTTTTCCAAATACCTCCAGCAGCAGCACCAACAAAATAAATGTTTGAATCCGTAGGATGTAATGCAATGGAATTTACCCTGCCCATTCCATTGATTTGGCCTGTGTTATTAGTTGGAATAGGTATAGGTCCAAATTCCTTCCAATCACCTTGCGTTTTACATGGAACTGCTAGAGTTTTCATTTTTTTGGAATTATCTTTTTCGCTGATTTCAACCAGTTTCAAAAATTCAGAATATTGTTTGTCATCATCAGGAAAATTTCCTAAACTGTCAATGATTTTTTCAGCCATCCACTCCCATCTTTTAAATGCTTTCCAACCACTTCCTTTTTCTATTTTGCGATTGGTCCAATACAAATTAAAGGCTCTTTGTGTTTGATAAAAATTAATACTTCTGTCTTGCATCATATTTACCCAATATGGATAATTACTTGTATCATTTTGTGATTGTGAAAACAAGTTAATGTTGAATGAAATAAACAGTGTAAATAGTATGATTCTATTCATAGTTAAAGCAAAAATATAGCATAATCTTTATATTTTTAAAGATATAAATTAATTTAACAATCAAAAAGAAAAGTAAATAATTGCGACTATCTAAATATCAGCAATTTATAAACAAATTCATTGATTGTTAAGAAAAAAATGGAATTGTCAATTGCTGACAAATCCATTGTTAATACCTCCTCCATTCCTTCTAACTCGAGATATTTTACACCCACTTGATTGTGAATTTCAATGTGAATTTTTTGATTTTCAAATGGATTTTTTACTATCAACATTTGATTGATAATTTTAAATTCAATGTTCGCATTTGAAGTGTGATTTAGGAATAACATCGTATTCATTTTTATCCATTGGGTATATTCCACTCTTGATAATTTAGCTTCAGAAAATTTCTTTTCATTCGTAAAATAAAGTCGATTGTCAACAAAACAACTTCCTTCATTTTGTCCAAAAAACAAAGCATTACTCAAGCCAATTTTTCTTTTATTTCCATTAAAAAATTTTGTACCTGAATAATCCCAAAGCAAGAACATAAAACATGCTCCTGTCGATTTTTTATAACCTGCTATAACCGCTCGTTTTCCATCATTAGAAAGACAAGCAGATGTGATTTGACCTCCAACATAGATGCTTTCAATTGGCTTTGAAATATAAGTGCCTTCTTTAGCTGGAATTACGTAATGTCTGCTGCTATCATCTGCCCAATTTTTTGTAAATAAATGCAAGCTATCGTTGAAATAAAACATGGCCTCAACATCGTAATTGTTGTTCTCAGGCATCGAATTATAACTGATTTGGTCCGCCATAGAAAAATGTATTTTCTCAGCTTCTATACTGTCTTTAAATTGATTTAGTTTCAGTTTGTTTTTTGGCACTTTTAGTACGGTTAAATCTTGCCTATTCCCATTGTTGTTTCCAAAATCTCCAACATAAAAATGGTCTGAATCTTGGGTTATTTCTTCCCAATCATTATTAGCATGATTAGAAATATATGTGATGTGTTTTACTTTGCCATTGACACTGTCAAATGAATAAATGTAGGGTTGATTTCCGCTGTCGTTGATGGTCCAAAAACATCCATTGTAATAAATCAATCCACTGGTTTCAAGTAATGAATCAGATAGCTTGTTACACACAGGAATAGGGTTATAATTTGTAGCAGTATATAGGCATGATCCATCATTTACCTTGGCAGACGAATCGTAATTTATTGCAAGAACATCAGTACAACCTTTTTTTTGTGCTTGAATATCCATTAAAAACAAGCTGTACATCACAAACGCTATTAAGAGTTTATTCATATTAATTATCACTTACTTCATTGCCCATGTTTTTCCATAAATAACCAGATTCGATGATGGAATATGGTTTAAAATTGCTTGAATATAAATGCCCTGTTCCCAAACCTTGAGGAATGTTAATTTGATAATTAGCAGTAAATTGTGCAATGGCATTTAGTCCTATATTGCTCTCTAAAGCCGAGGTAATCCACCATTGAATTTTTAATTTTTCAGCCGCATTTATCCATTTTTCTGTTTGTAAAAATCCACCCAATAAATTTGGTTTTAAAACGATGTAATGAGGTTTTAATTCTGATAACAAAAAATTAATTTCTTCATCAGAAAATTTCCCTATCAATTCCTCGTCTAAAGCAATTGGGATTGGTGATTCATTAATTACTTGTTTCATCAACGGTAATTGATTTGCTTTTATCGGCTGTTCTATGCTGTGAATGTTAAATTTTTTTAAAACATCTAACCTTTCAAACACATTGTTTTCATTAAATGCCCCGTTTGCATCTAGTCGAATTACCACATCCTTATGTTGACTGATGAACTCTATTAATTTACATTCTTTTTCAAAATCAATTGCACCAATTTTGACTTTGATGCACTTAAAACCTTTGCTTATTTTTTCTTTGGCTTCATCTAACATGTCATCAAAATCACTCATCCAAATCAATCCATTGATTGGAATTCCTTGTTTGCCTATGGAATAAAAATTTTTAAAAATTAGTTGTTTACCTCCATTTTTTAAATCCAACAAAGCTGTTTCTAAACCAAATTTGATGCTTGGGTATTTAACAAAATCAAACTTGTCTGTATTCTTGTTTTTGTTGATTTGTTCTGCTAAGCTATGCAATGTTTTTTCGTAATTTGAAACATCATCTATACTCAACCCTTTTAAAGGAGCGCATTCACCTATACCTATGATATCAGGATAAGCTTCATTGTATAATTTTAGTAAAAAAATATCTCTATACAACAATGCTCCTCTGCTAGTTGTTGCAGGTTTTTTAAAATTCAGTTGGTGTTTCTCTATGATGGCTTTTAATCCCATGGTTTAAAAATAATGCGATACAGCAAACACCAATGCTGTAATTAAAATTAATAAAGATAAAGTTTTAAGCTCTTTATTATACCCTTCTCTTTTGTCATTTTGAATTTTAGTCATTCTATCGTAATGTGAAAAATAAAAAGGAGCTATCAATAAAAAAGAATAATGCAATGGATTTCCATACCTTTTGTATTCAAAAATAAACAAACAAATCAATCCTAAAATTAAAAGACTAAAATGGTATTTAAGTGCTTTGTTTTTACCTAGGGTATTTGCAATGGTTTTTTTATTGCTTTTTAAATCGTTTTCAATGTCTCTGATGTTGTTCGTATTCAATACAGCTACACTCATAAATCCGATTGAACATGCAGGATATATGATTAAATAATGAACACCATTTGTCATTAAAAAATAAGTTCCAATAACTGCAAATAATCCAAAAAAAATAAACACAGAAACATCGCCTAAAGCATTGTATCCATAAGGGTTTTTACCTATGGTGTATTTTACTGCTGCAACAATGGATGCACATCCAACAATGAATAATAAGGTGGTGTAAACATCCAATTTAACAGGACTAATGATGATTGAAATAATCCCAAAAATAAGAGATAGAAGTACAAAAAAAACAATGCCTTTTTTTAATTTTTCAGGAGTCATATCTCCACTTGAAAGCACTCTATCTGACCTTTCCTCACCGTCTGTCCCTTTCATAAAATCACCGTAATCATTTGCAAAATTACTCAGTATTTGTAATGAAACAGCGGTAAGTAAGATTGTGCATAATAGCATCCAATCAGAAGAAAATTGCAAGACATTGGCAACAGAAAAACCAATAATGATACCAGACAATGCTAGAGGCAAGGTCCTTAATCTTGCTGCCTTTATCCAAACTTTTACAGACAAGGTGTTCGTCCTCCATCTACCACTGTGTTAGTGCCTGTAATGTACGATGCTTGTACCGATGCTAAAAACACTGCTGCGTATGCTATTTCTTCAGGTTTTGCAAATCTACCCATTGGTATTTCATTCAGCATTTCTTGTCTGATGTTTTCCAATTCGGTATTTAATTTTTCAGATTTATTTTTTATGATTGAGGACAATCTTTCTGTTTCAGTTGCACCTGGCAATATATTGTTTACAGTGATGTTGTAAGAAGCTAATTCATTTGCTAGAGTTTTGCTCCAATTGCCCACAGCTCCTCTGATGGTATTACTAACACCTAAGTTGTGTAAGGGCACTTTGACTGAGGTTGAAATCACATTGATAATTCTTCCAAATTGTTTTGATTTCATTTGAGGTATAAAAGCTTGAGCTAATATTTGATTGTTGATTAAATGGTTTTTAAAAGCACTTAAATAGGCATCAATGTCAGCTTCATGAGCTTTTCCTGCAGGAGGACCACCAGTATTGTTGATTAAAATATCTATGTGATGAACGCTTGCTATGGTTTCTGCTGTTTTTTTAACTTCGTTATTGTCATTAAAATCAGCAGTGAAGAAGGTATGTTTCTGTTTTGAGTTGTTCGTTAAAGTAGTGATTAATGTTTGTAACTTTTCACTGTTTCGAGCCAATAAAATGATGTTTGCACCAGCATTGGCAAGTTCTTTAGCAATTGCTAATCCAATGCCTTGTGAACTGCCACATACCAAAGCTGTTTTATTTTCTAAATTGATTTGCACTTAACAAAGATATAGTTGATTAAATAGAATTAAAAATTTTTTGATTTCAAGACAATAAAACTGTAAGAAAATGAAGGTTATGAAAATAAAAAAAGCCCACTTAGGTAAAAGTGAGCTTTCTTGTGTGAGGTTAAAGTAAAATTACTTTTTTTTCGCTGGAGCTTTTTTAGCAGATTTTTTAGCTTTTGCTTTTGGAGCTGGTTTAGTAGCTTTTGCTTTTGGAGCTGCTTTTGCTTTTGCTTTAGCTTTTGCTTTTGGAGCTGGTTTAGTAGCTTTTGCTTTTGGAGCTGCTTTTGCTTTTGCTTTTGCTTTCGGTGCTGCTTTTGTAGCTTTTGCTTTTGTTGCAGCTGGTTTTTTTGTTGTTGCCATATTTATTTGTTTAAAAATTGGTTAATTTAAGTTGGAATGCATATCACCATAATCAATGGTAATTTCTTGACTTGGTTTAATGGTTTTTTTTGCTTTAAAAACCATGATTCCTTGTTGAACGTTTTTTGAATACTCAGCATTCGCATTTTTTGAATGGTTATATAATGACCCAAATCCTAAAACTATTGCAGCAGATTTTTTAGTGTTGTTCCACTCAAATGTATAGTTCTCTAATTTGTTTCCTATTAACATGTAATGATCTTTTTTATTTATTTCAATTACAGGACAAATTTCAATGATATCTCCCTTCTTCAAAAGTTTAGATGTAAACACTCCTCGTCCTTTGTGTCCTGCTTTTTCGACAAGTAAAAAATCATTTTGTAATTTTAATTTATTCAATGAAAAAATTTTATTGGCAACAAAAGTACAAATTATACTCAAACTATTGATATAGCTTTGAAAAAACTATCAACAATTTATCAAAATAAAAATTTTTTTTTAGTCAACTTAGTTGTCTTTATTTCTGAATAAAAAATTTAATCAACTTAGTTTATCAACATCTGTTTTTTAAATTTACCCTGCTTTACGTTGTTTAAATCCAAGTTTTAAAATTATTATTACTATTTGTCGAGTTTATATTTTAAAACTTTTGAATAAAAAATTTATCTCAAAAAAAAAATTGAAAATAAAAAATTGAAAATAAAATCCAATATAAAATAGAAATTAAATTCCTAAAATTCTTTTAATCTAATAAAATCATCTTATCAAAGTAAAGGTCCCTCTGAACCATCTTTCTACTTCATCACATCCTGTATATTTAACATAATATATATACACATCTTGAGGAGACATTTCTAATTTAAATGTGCCATCCCATTGTATGCTTGGACTCTTACTTTCAAATACTTTTTCACCCCAACGGTTATAAATTCTAAATAAATAATCTGTACCTGGATCTTTGTATTTATTGCTCGGATATAAATCATTCACATCATCGTTGTTTGGCGTAAATGCATTAGGCATGTACATTTGAATTGGCAAGGCATCTGATTGTTCTTTTATCCTTATACTATCACTTATAATGCATCCATTTTTATTTCTTACTGTTACTGAATATTTACCCGAATCAGAAATAAAAATACTGCGTGTAATAGCTCCTGTATTCCATAAATAACTTTCCATGCTATCTGTTGCTTTTAATTCTAATCTGGTTGATAAACAAATGGTAGTATCATTCCCCAATCCACCATCTATTTCAGGGTATTGGGTGATATAAACAGAATCGGATTCTATGCACCCTTCGATGGTTGTAATTGTTAATTTCTTTTTCCCAGGCGAAGTTGCAACATACGTTTTAACTTCAGCAAAATCTTGCCATATGTAGCTGACATAATTTTGTTTTGGTTTTAATACCCGATAAACTGGACCACAGAAAAATGTATCGTTGCCCAGCTCTAATCCAGTTTGAATAAAATCAATGACTGCCGTATCAAATATGGTGCAAAGTCTATTTCTTACTTTTACATTGTACCTGCCTGGTATTCCAGTAACAATTTGTGGAGTTGTTTCTCCTGTATTCCAAATGTAATTGGTTTCTAATTTAGTTTTCACACTGTAATTAACTCCATCTAAAGTAACTGTTGTATTTCTACAAAATAATGTATCGTTTAAATTAACTCTTGGCGGAGGATACAATACAAATGTGATGCTGTCTTCCGAAGGACAATTGTTTTGATTCACTACACTTACCCAATACTTTCCTAAGGCTGATATAAATACTTCTTGTTTGGTGGTGTTGTCATTCCATAAATAAGTTTTATAACCTGGCTTACCATTGTATGTAAATTGCACAAAACTATCTCGGCAAATTACAGAATCTGGACCCAAATCCAATACTGATAAATCATTAATTACATCAATGGTATCTGAAGAAACACAAGGATTATCATACACATTAACCCAATACTTACCTCCTTTATTCACATTGATGGTTGGTGTTTTAGCTCCAGTACTCCACAAATATGTTTTATTGGGTTGATTAGTAAATAATGGTTTTGTGAATGCTCCACAAATTAATGTATCGTTAGGCAATTTGGTAACAAAATTTTGTTTCACATTGATTTCATATTCTGATGTATCAACACAAATTTCAGCTTTAGATACTAAGCGCACTTTATAGGTTCCAGCTTTTTTATAGGTGTATTTTGGCGATTTCAAATTCGATGTTTCTACTCCGGGATTATTATCGTAATCAAAATCCCATAAAAACTCATTGGCACCTTGACTCCTGTTTTGAAATGTAATTTCATTGTCTGTACAATTATCATATGGAATAAAAAATGATGAGACTACATCAAAATCACATTCACTCACATTGAATTGATAATCTCGTTTTGTTTCTCCTATCAAAACACCTTTTCTATATTGCAATACTTTAATTCCTATCACAAACTGACCAGTTACTGTGGGAGTTAATGTTAATTTACCCGTTTTTCTATTGATTGTAAGAGTTGGTGAACCGTTAATTTGGTTGATGACACTGTAGCCATTTCCCCATGATATTTGTTTTAAATCTCTAGGATTAGTAACTTCAAATTGATTAGGCAGAGGCTTAGAATTTGAAGCTCCTGCATAAGGTGTGTATAATTCATACACCAACGAATCGCCATCAGCATCTGTAGCACTGTGATCAAAATTTAAAGGGGCATTGGTACACAAAAAATTAGCTGGCAAGGATTTAAAGACTGGACTGTTATCGATATTAAATAAATTGAATCCAGGTATTTTTGTCCAATAGGTTGCACCAGTTGATTCAGGAGCTATTAGATTTGAAATTGTATTGTTTCTACAGCATCTTTCAAATGTTAAAACATATCCTAAAGAATTTTTAGGAATAGTAATATCCATGGTATAGGTGTATTTATGTACACATAAATTAGGTGCATTTTTAATGCATTTATAATTGTTTACTGATACTTTTTCAGGACCTGTTCTGGCATTTTTCAATTGATAACTTTGGTACCTGGTGAATTGATTGCCTGTATTCACTTCAAAAACATTAAAAAAACCATCTACATCAGATGCTATTGCACCTGGTGTTCCAAAATCACAATCTATATACAAAAACATGGTGACCTTGTAACTTACAAAACCATTGTTATTGTTTAAATATTTATACATGATTTCACCACCTACAATGTGTGTTGCATTCAACTTTGATGTTAAAAAAAACAACAGAGATATTGTAAGTAATTTCCTCATTTATTTATTAGACTCTTTTTTGGTTAATTATGTTGCATGTTTTTTATAATACAATGATTATTCCAATTTATTTTTTACTGCTACTCATTATTTGGTTGTGGTATTGCAAGTACATGTCTGCTTTTTTATTGTTGTTTTCTTCCAAAGCTTTGTTGTACAAATAATAATAAGGCTCTGAGTCAATGTCTTTAAAACCCATGGATTGAAGTGTCTGAGCCATTCGTTCATAAATTTGCTGATTCACTTGACCATATTCAAAAAACAAAGCGTAATTCTCTAATGCTTTTTCTTTGTTGTCTAATCCAATGTTTAATTCAGCTAAATAATAATATACTCCCGAAAAATTTTCTTTGTATTTAGCAGCTGTTTCAAAATTTTCTATAGCTTTATTGATTAAATTTTTATCGGGACTTTCAGGATTTACTGTTGCTTTGGCATAATAACATTCGGCTATTCCATAATAAGCTTCATAGTTTCCATCTCTTAGTTCTAATGCTTTTTTGTAAAACAAAAGAGCGCTATCAACATTTTGTTTTAACTTATAAGCATCTCCTAGACCTCTTACATACTCTTCTTCTAAAGGGTTGTAATCGTATGCCAATTTGTAAAACATCAAGGCAGAATCTCCATTGTTTTTTTTCAAGTATTGATGTGCCAAATGGCTGTAATTGTTTTTGGATTCTACCACTGCTGCAACAGTTACTCCATCTACTTTAACTTCATAAATAGTGCCTTTGGGTGGCCAATATTTACTTAATATTTGATTTTTAGACAATGTCCTAGTTGTCCAAATAGCATATTGCCAATCATCGTTTGCCCACTCGTATTCTCTAGTCCATTTGTACATGACATTCTCCGAACCAGGAACAAACGTTTTTAAAGATTCACCTATGTTGTTACTACTTACCCTTTGTTTTCCATTCAACACTTCTGGTCTATTTTTTACTAACCAATCAAACGCTTCTCTAGGTGCTTGATTCCAATAATCTATTTCGTAATTTCCATGAGCACCTTTCACTCCACCAGCAATTTCATTGAAATACATGTATTGGTATGGATGATTAGCAATGCTCCATATTGCAGGTTTGACAAAAGTTGCTGTTATTAGCAATAAAACTATCACTTGAACTTTTTGTTTTTTTACAAATTGTAAAATACTAGTCCAACCAATCATGGCAATTACCATTAAAGAAGGATAAATGAAAATAAAATGCCTCCATCCATTGTACAAATAAGATTTTTTGTAAATTGTGAAATACGTTGGAAAGAAAGTGGCAAATAACAATACAAATAGAGCTATTAATTTTACTTTGTCTTTTTTTATCCATCCAAAAATTATCCCTAATAAAAATCCTGCGATAACCACAATTGGCGCAGTAAGCATGATGATTTTAGGCTCATAATACCACGGTTTGATGTATTGTCTTACTCCTTCGAACAATTCATAGTAAGTTAAATAAGCAAAATTAGAAAATTCTTTAATTGCAGAAATTGGCCCTGTTAAAGGATGTCGTAAAGCATAAGGCCATAAAAGTATTCCTAAAAAATAACCAACCACAGAAACAAGTAATCCAATTTTTAAAAAATGAAGAAATTTCTTGTCTTTTGATTTCATTTGAATCAATATCCAATACAACAATACTGCCATGCCAAAATAGACAATACCAAGTACTCCTTGAACCCTGATACTGATTGCAAACCCAATAGATACAGCTAACATCACTTTGGTTTGGTGTTTTGGATTGGGTAATTCGGTTAGCAATTTTATAATGTAATACAAAGACATGATGTAACCTGCAGCAAATGGAATGTCTTTAGGATTATTAAAACAATGACCAAAGTAAGAAGGTGAAAAGGTCATGGCTACTATAGTTAAACAAGCAGGTAACCAACCAGCAAACAACCTAACGGTTAAAGCTGTAAATAATATGCTTAAAAAACCCACTATAGTAATCAATAAATGTCGGACATGGTATTCATTTTTTACTCCAAGTATGGAATTAAAAGCAGCACTAACAACATCGATGCTCATGCCATAAAAATTATTGGTGTAATAATCTTGATGACCTTTCTTTTGATGATCAAAAATGGTAGTATCGCCACCAAATGAACTGTAATATTTTACAACATCTTTTGAATAGGTATTGTGATTGGGCTCATCCCATGTTACATTGTAATCGAAACTTATAATACACATGATGACAAATAAAAGGATGCTTATAATGCCAAATGTTTTTTTGTAATTGATTGAGTTCACATCAAACCAACCTTTGTTGTTGTTATTCGCTTGAGTGAAAGATTGAAATGAGCTTTTTACTCCAACCTTGATTGAATTAAACACCCCTTTTAAGGCATCAAAAACTTTAAAAAATTTGTTTTTATAGTCAAAATTTGAAACTTCATACAATTGATTTTGCAAGGAATATGAAGCCAATTCCCATACATTTACAATTTTTTTGTCTAGGCAAATCGATTGAAATAGTGAGACTGGAACAATACACAATTCGTTGTGACTTAAATTAGCATCAACTCCTGTAAATAACTTAGGCAAAAAATTACTCCAATAGGCGACATGTTGAGAAACAATGTTTACTTTGTCATTGAATTTGCCATTGGCAAAAACTATTTTGTTGCTTTTACTTAGTTTACTTGCTTGATTTATCCATTTAACTGCCGAATTTATATCCGTTTCCATTGGTAAATTTAATGGAACTATGGTGTCGTGTTTTAGATTAGAAAAGTTGAATCCATCTATACCAATGAGGTTGCCATGATAACTTTCAGGAATGTTTTTTAACGCCTTAGTTGACACTAAAATATCGTTGCTATTTTTAGCACAAATAGCAATAAGACCTTTTAAATCTTCTAAAGATTGTTCTGTTTTTATGAAATTGTGAATATAAAAACCTGTATTCACAGAATTAATTTGATTTGTAACTGTTTGTTTTGCAGCCATTTAATTGTTTTAGAAAAAAAATTTAGTTGGTAAATTTAAAGACAAAATATGAAACAACAAAGTTATTTCTTTATTACAGCGTACATACACTCAATTTGTTTTTTACAGTGATGCAAAGTCAAGTGTTTAAAGTGAGGTTTAAGAAGTTTCACGAACTCCTTTGCTGTCCATTCTTGAGCATGGCAAGGATTCCAAGGTGGACCGATGGCTGTTGCTTTTTTAATTTTCAAAAAAACTGCTCTATCAGGAGTGGAAATTATCAAGGTTTTAAAATCGATTTTTTTTAAATATTGAATTAAATAAACTGGGTCTATAAAATGTTCTATGACATCGCTGCAAATCACTAAATCAGCTGATAAATCAGATACTTCTATTGTTTTTTCAGGGTTATTTGTCAACATCCAATGTCTATCTGGGTATTTTTTTTGGAGAGCAGAAAAACATGGTTCAGTTTCAATGCCAGTAGTGTTGTAATCTGAAAAATATTTCATTAATTTATAACCGCTACCACAGCCAACATCAAGTATTGATTGGTATTGGTTTTCTACAGCAATTTCTAATGCTTTTTCGTACACTTCATTTTGGTATTCATCAGTTAGTTTTGAATCATCAAAATGCAATGGAATTTGCCTTCGGTAGTATAAAGGTAATTTTAATCGAAAATTTGCTACAATATTGGGCCATTTCATGCGTTATTGCTTTATCAAATTATTTAAAACGCAATGTTACGCATAAAATCATTAATTACATTAACCCTTATCATTCTGTTTTCAGGATTTATTTTTTTTGCAAAAACTAAAATCAAAAAAAACAGTGAGATTAGACCGTATCAAAACGGGGACATGATATTTCAAACCACTATTGCGGGACAAGGAAAAGCAATACAGTTGGCTACGCATTCTAAATACACACACATAGGCATTATATTTAAAGAAAACAACGAATGGATGGTGTATGAAGCGGTTCAACCTGTTCAAAAAATTTCATTAAAGTCATTTATAGAAAGAGGAGACAATAAAAAATACGTCATCAAGAGATTGGCTAATGACAGTTTATTAAAAACAGATTCTGTAATTACGAATATGAAGAATTATTTAACAGCGCAATTGGATAAAAATTACGACATGTATTTTAATTGGAAAGACGATGAGCTGTATTGCAGTGAATTGGTATGGAAATGTTATCAAACCATAGGAATTGAAATAGGAAAAACCAAAGTATTGGGCGACTTTGACCTCAGTAGCCCAATAGTAAAAACAATATTGAATGAACGCTATGGTGACGCTATCCCTTTACAAGAAAAAGTGATAGCTCCATCGGATATTTTTGACAATAAAAAATTAATGTTGGTTGAGGAAAAATAAGTCTTATTTTATTTTTAATTTCACATTGTTTTATTTTTTTCTAAAACCTACAAATTTATCTTCTTTCCATACATTGCTTAGAGTATCTTTGTAGCTTACTTCTATGGTTATTTTGTCTCTATTATATCTATGTAAATAGAAATAATAACTATTTCCTGGTATTGTCCTATTCCAACTATTTGGATTTGTAGAAGTATAATTAAATGTTGTCCAATTTGTACTTATTGTAATTTTACTATTCGTTTCATCTCATTGGGCAATTTTGTCATTTATTGTAAAAAACAAAATTGCCATTATTAATGTTAATTTTTTATTCATTATTGTTAAATTTTAAAAATCTTTTAATTTCTATACCCTATAAATTTGTCATGTTTCCACTCATTAGTTAAAGTATCTTGAAAATCAAATTCTATATAAATTTTATTTCTATTATACCGGTCCAAATATGCATAACTTTTAAACGCTGGTACACATTTAATAATACAATTTAGTTTAGTTGGATTTACAATGTAATCAGCTATAACTCCATAAATATGATTATTTAATAATAGTTTAGACTTATAATTATTTGTATTTGGATATGGAAAACCATTTATATAAAAAAAAGAGATTATTTGACCATTTGATGATTTAAAGAGAGTATCTTTTAATGATATATTAATTAAATTAGATGAACTACTTTCATAAAAACCTTTATAATCTCCATATATAGGAGCTGGTTTTATTGGTATGCCATATTGATTGTCAATAGTTTCATCCCAGCTATAAAATCTTTTTTTAAGAGTATCGGATATTTTTTGTTTTTTATTGCAATTTGAATTAGCTTTTTTAAAAACTATTAACTGCACTTCAAGCCACTTATCATTAGGGAAAAAACGTCTTTCAAATTGTTTTTCCCTTATTGTTTCTGAGCCAAGTTTCCATATAAAACTATCAGCATTGTGCAAAGCCCTAAATCGATGTAAGCTTACCCCCCCAACAGTATCGCCTATAAAGTATCGACCATTGACATTTTCTTCTATGACAAACTCTGCATTTGCCTCTTGTATCCCATAACACGGATCATAATTCTCACAATCTGGATTGGTGGGGTCGTTGCAGCATTTTTTTTTGCAAGATGTCAAAGTGAATGAAATGATGAATGCAATTAATGGAATATAAACATGTTTCATTTTGTTATTTTTTTCTAAAACCTATAAATTTATCCTCTTTCCATACATTGCTTAGAGTATCTTTATAGCTTACTTCTATGGTTATTTTGTCTCTATTATATCTATCTAAATAGACAAAACTTTTTGATACCGGTGTAAGTGAATGATAACCTCCTGTAGCTATTTTTATATCACAAAAAACTGCAAATATATTTCCCAGATTTGGAATATTAGGACAATTCGAGTTTGGCAATGGAAAACCTTTAATACCAAATACATAATTTAATTGTCCGCTCAAAGGAAATTTAAATATTGAATCTACTAAAAAAACTTCAACTGTCTTATTTTTATTACTTTCGTAAAAGCCCTTATAGTAACCATATACTGGTCGTCTATACTTATAAATTCCATTGTTATCTGTTGTAAAATCCCAGCTATAAAATCTTTTTTTAAGCGTATCGGATATTTTTTGTTTTTTATTGCAATTTGAATTAGCTTTTTTAAAAACTATTAACTGCACTTCAAGCCACTTATCATTAGGGAAAAAACGTCTTTCAAATTGTTTTTCCCTTATTGTTTCTGAGCCAAGTTTCCATATAAAACTATCAGCATTGTGCAAAGCCCTAAATCGATGTAAGCTTACCCCCCCAACAGTATCGCCTATAAAGTATCGACCATTGACATTTTCTTCTATGACAAACTCTGCATTTGCCTCTTGTATCCCATAACACGGATCATAATTCTCACAATCTGGATTGGTAGGGTCGTTGCAATAGTTCTTTTTGCATGATGTCAAAGTGAATAAAATAATGAATGCAATTAATGGAATATAAATTTGTTTCATTTAGTTTTTTTAAATTCTTTCTCCAATAAATTCATATCGTTCAAAACCAGAAGGTTTTTCAAATTCGTAAATTAGTTTTATTTTATTTTCCGTGATAAAATAAGTTTCTATATATGAAAAATAAAAACTCAAATTGGAATAATTTTGATCAGGAAAAAGTACTTTAATCATTTTATGTTTATAATTTACACAACTTTCCACAAGATGTGTTATGGGATGAAGCAAGGTATCAACAAAAGGAAACCCAATAGTTAAAAAAAGTGGCGCTTCTATTCCTCTGAATTTTCCTGTTTTTTGATTCATCAATATTAAAGTCACTGTTTTATTTGGTTCGTGTGTAAAATATCCTTTGAAGCTTGCAAAGGTTTCATTCTGCTTAATTAAACGAAAACCAAATGGTTCAAAATACAAATCTCTAGTAACTTTAATCAAAGTGTCTTCGGGGTGGCTCATGCAACTGTTTAATGGAGTTTTAATGGTTAGTGATACTGATAAATGTTTTCTCCAATTTCCTGCATTTAAATAATCACTAAAATCAACTTCAAAGCCATTATTGGTTTTTCTTGGTTCAGGTTCATTTCCAATTTGCCACTCATAAGTGCTATTATTAGGATTATTCAATGGTATATCAAATCGCACACTTGTTTCGCTAAAGGTATCACATGGTATCAAATCGCACCACTTTTCTGGTGGTTTAAAACCTCTATCTCCTGGCCTAACTCTGAAATTTGAGTTAATTTGACCTTTCCCATAACACGGATCATAATTCTCACAATCAGGATTAGTAGGATCGTTGCAGCATTTTTTTTTGCAAGAATTGAATGTTACCAACACTGTTAGACTTAATGTAGTTAATATGAACGTTTTCATATACAAATATAATGATAAAAATAAACATAAACGCCCTGATATATCAGGGCGTTTAATGAAAAATCATTGTTTTAACTTTTTAAATATAATATACTTTAGAATATTAAACTTATATTTAGAAAGTAATAAACTTCTATATGTTATATTATCTATTGAACTATTAATTACCTCCTTCAATTATTAATTTCTCCGTTTTTTGGGAATTGCCACAAGTAATTTTAACAAAATAAATACCCGAAGCTAAACCATTGGTTTCTATAAATTGTGAAGTTTGTGAGCCATTGTAGTTGTTGTTTAATAGTACCTTGCCTGTAACATCTATCAATGCAATACTATAATCTTGCATATTGTTGTAAAATATGGATACCGTGAAGTTGGCTGAAGTAGGGTTGGGAGAAATGGATACATTTAAAGGAACTTGAGTTTTATTTATGAAATTTGAATCACCATTATTCCTTTTTGAAGATTGAATTATAATAAGTTCCTTGTATTTATTACTTTGACAAAAAGTTGAAATTTCTGATTGATCTACAGGATTAAGAATTTGAGGATTACAAAATGGCATTTTACCTATTATAGCTTTAAAACCTGGTTTGGCAATAAAACTAGGATTTAAAATTATATCTTCACCTGCAACTAAATTAAGTTCAATTCCATTAGCCATAGTTACATTATTTTTTACAATAATTTTTTTCCAAGCAAAAATGGTAGTATTTTGTGTAAAATTAACATCTTTTAATTCAATAACTTCTTTAGTATTTGAAATTAAATCATCTCCAAATGGTGAAGGATCAATACTACTAACAGGATTAGATGTAATACAATCACTTCCAAACATTAAATGATAATCTTGCTCAATATTACTCGTTTTCCAACATAAACATGACCAATCGAAATAACGTTCTCTATATCTTTTTAAATTTTTA
>CAYVDH010000018.1:0-33050 GCA_964450355.1 uncultured Flavobacteriaceae bacterium | reverse complement strand
AATTAAAAATATTCAGAAGGCTTCCATTTTTGCTCACATTGTATTGTTTTAAGCCAAATTTAGCAGGCCCTTGAGCAACCATTCCATCCATGAAGAACTTAGAGTCGCAACACTTCTCAAATCCTGTACTCATGGTTTTTCCACATCTAAACTGGAGATTTGTGGAATCAACTTCAATTTTTGCACAGTTTGTTGACTGTTGATAACTACATGCCCTATCAAAAGCATAATATTTATCGTCTGTATGGTGAACTACTACAACCCCTTTTACACCCCCTGGCTCATACACATGGGTGCCAATAGTCTCTAAATGAGCATATAAAGGCAATGCCAAATTGATGGTAATGCTTACAGGGACATCTGGAATTGGGTCATCGTTCACTTGATTGCTTTTTTTACAAGAAAATAAAACAAGGAAAACTGCTAAAATTAAACTTTTATTCATATTGATAAAATCCTGATTTGGTTTTTCTGCCCCACATTCCAGCATCCACCTTTTGTTTTTGAATTCGGCTTGGTCTGAATCTTGGCTCATAATTGAATAGTTGAAATTGGCTTTCGGTTACTGAATAATTGGTATCTACTCCTATTAAATCCATTAATTTAAATGGCCCCATTTTAAATCCACTTGATTCTAATAATTGGTCTATTTCGGATAATTCAGCTATGCCTTCTTCTAATATTTTAAGAGATTCAACATAATACAAGCGAGCAATTCTATTGACAATAAATCCTGGAGAATCTTTGGCTATAACGCCAGTTTTTCCAATTGATTTTACAAATTCAATGGATTTATTTTTGGTTTCATCACTGGTTTTGGCTCCTGTAATTATTTCTACTAATTTCATGATAGTAGCAGGATTAAAGAAATGAATTCCTATAAATCTATCTGGACAGCTTAATTTAGAAGCAATTAATGATATTGGAATAGACGATGTATTGCTTGCAAACAAAGTATTCTCATCATTGACTTTAATCAAATCCTGAAATAATTGAACTTTTGGCTCTAACTTTTCTATGATTGCTTCAATGATTAAATCAGCTTTTACTTGATTTAAATCTGTTGTTACTGCAATTCTTGAAATAGTTTCTTCAGCTTTTTCTCTGGTTGTTTTGTTTAACTCCACTAACTTATCTAAAGATAGTTTGATGCTCAACTTAGCCTTTTCAAGAGTAGTTTCAACCAAATCAAACAAAATAACCTTGTAACCGCTCGAAGCAACTACTTGTGCCATTCCTGCTCCCATTGTCCCTGCTCCTGCTATTGCAATTGTATTCATTTTTTTATTTTTTTGTTATCCAACTTTCAGGATTTTGCTTTTCTTGATTTTTCCATACTTCAAAGTGCAATTCTGAAATGCCATCTTCTTCCTCTCCCACTGTGCCTATGATTTGTTTTGATGACAAAACATCTCCTTGCTTAACACTGGTAGATTTTAATTTAGAATACACTGTAAAGTAATCGCCATGACTAACTAAAACCGTAGTTCCCATGCCAGGAATGTCTATAATGGCAGCAACTGTGCCTTTGAAAACACATCTAGCATTGGCAGATTTATTAGTTTGTATATCTATACCATTGTTTTGAACGGTGATTTGATCAAGCTTGTCATGTACATGTGTTCCAAATCTTTCGGTAATAAACCCTTTTTCAACTGGCCAAGGCAAACTTCCTTTGTTACTTGCAAAATTATCAGAAATCAATTTTGCTTCGGGAGTTAAAGTAGGTTCTGCTGTTTTAGTATCGGTTTTGGTCTTGGTTTTACTATCAGTTTTAGAGTCTGTTTTAGCTGTAGAAGTGTTTTTTTTCTTTTTTTCTGCTTCTGCTTTCGCTTTTTTCTTAGCTTCGGCTATTTCTTTAGCAATCAATGCATTAATTTGTCTGTTTAAATCTTCTTTAGCCTTTTTTTGTTTATTTAATTGAGCTTTTAACTCCGCTTCTTTCCCAATCAATGAAGTTAAAGTTTTATTTTTTTCATCTTTGTCTTTTTCTAATACTGTTTTTTCAGATTCTTTTTGATTGGCTAATGTTTCTTTTGATTCTTTTAAACCTTGCAATTCATTTAAAACTCGTGTAAGTTGGTTCTTTTTTTCATCAATTTTTCTTAAAAATACTTCTTGTGCAACAGACAAATACCGAATAAATTGCAATCTTTGAACTAGTTGATTGATGGATTTAGAGGCGAAAATGTACAAGGCATTGTTATACACTTTTCTATTTTTATAAGATTGAACAATCGATTTTGCATAATTATCTTTTTCTTTATTTATTGATATGTTGATGCTATCTAATTCTTCTCTTTTCAACTCAACATCGCTGCTTACATAATTAATTTCTTCGTTTAAATTTTGAATCAATTCTTCTCTGCTTTCTATCAACCTGCTTATTGAGTTTAACTCCCTTAAACTCATTTGTTTTTTATTTTTTGTCTCTTTTAAATACTTGTTAGTTAAATTGATTTGTTCCTCTGTTTTTTTTCTTTGTTTTTCCAAATCGGCTTTACTTGTTTGTCCTAAAACCCATGTGGTAAGGAATAACAGTACGATAAGAATAAGTTTATTTTCTTTCATATGAACTTGGAATATTAAAAGGGAAACTTGTCTCAGTCACAAAATCTGGATTTTCAAACTCCAATTTTACATCCACTATTTTTTTCCCATCGTAGGCTTTTAATTGAAGTATTTTTGCAAAATTATGTCCATTAAACGATTCATAATTTTTATACTCTACCATGGCATAATGTCTGTTAGTTCGGTCTTTGATATAGGTTGAATCAATGGTCATGAATTCTTTTTTTACATAGTGGTTAAAGTACACCAAAGGTTGTAAAGTTTGAATATCCAAACGAGCAGCATCTTGTTTCAATATGGTGTACAATTCTAATGCATAAATTGGTTTTCCTATGATTAAATTTTGAATTTGAGACACATTCAAAGGCGCACCTAAAAGCTCTTGAATCATTTCCTTTTTATACACTGAATATGTTTTAGCAAATTTATCCATCAACACCATGGAGTCTTTGTTAATTAGCACTCTGGCACCTTCTATTCCTATCATGTTTACACTTATCCATACTAATGAATCTTTGTACATTCTGATATTGCCCCCTAATTTACTAAATCCTTGTAAAATGTTTTGTTCAATATCCATTTTAGCTGAAAAATATTTCCAAGGTTTAATGGAGTTCTGCATCCAATCTGCTACTGTCAATTCTTTAGTTTGTATTGATGTGTCAGATACAACTTGTTTCTCTAATGCTGTGTTTTTATTTTTTCTAGCCTTACATGAGCTGATTAACAACAACAGAATTCCTATGTAGATAATTATTTTTCTCATTCCACTTTCTTGTTTTTTATTTTCTTTTCTAACTTGTCATCTACCAAACCCATATTTTTAGCTTTATTCCATTGTTCCAATGCTTTATTTATATCGTTTAGATAGTAATATATATTGCCTAATAAATCAAAATAATTGGCATTCTTAGCATTAAATTGTATTGATTTATCTATTTCTGTTTTCGCTTGTTGATAGTTTTTAAGTCCAATGTTTGCCTTGCTTAGTTCATAATGTGCTGTGGCTTTTGTTGAATCTTCAAAAGCATACTTCAATGCTCTTTCAGCATTTGTAATTGCTTTATCATATTGATTTACTTGATTAAGTATCGTTGCACTTAATGAGTATAAATGGGCATTTAAAGGAAATATTTCAATGGCTTGTTCTGTCAAGGTTAAGGCTTCATTTGTTTTATTTAACTTTAAATGCGACTCGATGTTCATTCTCCAAACATCAAAGAAATTCGCATTTTTAGAAATTGCTTTAGAAGCTAATTCTATGGTTTTAGAGTAATTGGCTGTTGTGAAATAAAACTGAGTTGAAGTAAACAAAGCTTTGTCGTTGTTGTAATGTGTTGATTCAATTAAGTAAGCTACATTGCTTAATAGGCGGTAATAACTTGTATCTGTTTTAGCTTGGTTATACAACGTTTGGCATATAGTTACTTTTTTTGAAAAATCAGTTGAGCCATCTTTGATTGCTTGTAATAAATATTGCTCACTTTTTGCTTTATTAGTCAACTTGTAATATTCATATAAATTGATGTTGACTTCGTAATTGTTTGGATTAATTGACATGGCTTTTTCATAATTTTGCATAGCCATATCGGTTTTGTTCTCTTCTAAATACAACTTAGCTTGATCCAATAAATACACAGTTTTTCTAGGTGAAGCTTTTTTTAATGATTCAAAATATTGATGAGCTAAATCGTATTTCTTTTGTGACTTATACAATTCTATCAATTTAGTGCTAGATAAGACATGAAAGCCATTATTTGCTTTTTCAAATTGTTTCCACAAAGAAATTCTTTCTTCTGTTTTTTTGTTTATGTCGTATAGTTGATCCAGTTCCTTGTATAAAAAATCTTCTTTAGGATTTATTTTGTTGATGGTTTGTAACAATGTTTTTTGAGCTAGTTCAATGTCACCACCATTTTTCAAAAGTTGGGCATAATGCAACGTATAAAACTTGTTTTCAGGAGCGAATTTAAAAGCTTTTGATGCATAATTTAGCGATTCTTCGTATTTTTTTTCAGAAGATTTAATTTTACTTAAGTAAAAAAACACTGAGGCTTCTTCAGGTTTTAACTCACTGCATTTTTTAAATAAAATAAAGGCTTGAGAATAGTTTGACAAATTATATTGACTGCAAGCATCTACATACAATTGGTCAAATTTATTACTAGTTGTGTTTGTTTGTTTGGAATTGCTAATTTTTTTGTTTTTACATGAAGTAAAAAGCATTGGTATAGCAACAAACAAAACAAATGCAATATTGACTATACTGTATTTCAAATAATGATTTTAATTTTGGGTTGAATAATCACCAATGCTAAACTGATTTGATTCGCCATTTAAAACGACATAATTACCAATCATGCTGTTGTTGAATTTCACATTTTCTATTTGGCAATTTGATTGCAATATGCTGTTGGAAATTTCACAATTTTTTATGATTGTATTTTTTCCAATGCTTACATGTGGACCTATGGTGCTGTTTTCGATTACTACACCCTCAGCAATATAACATGGTTCAATGATATTAGAGCCGTGATTAAACCTGTTAGAATCGATATGAAACTCACTTTTTTTAATTTCCAATACCCTTTGATTGGTGTACACAGTGGCGTCTTTATTTCCACAATCAAGCCATTCTTCCACTTCACCTGGCTTAAATACAAGACCTTTGTTTTTCATGTTTTCCAAAGCATTTGTCAATTGGTACTCGCCTTTTTCTTTGATGTCATTATTAATGAGGTATTGAATTTCGTTTAGTAAATTATCTCCATCTTTGAAATAATAAATACCAATGATGGCCAAATCTGAGACAAATTCTTGAGGTTTTTCGATAAAATCTGTTATTTGATTTTTATCATTAAGTTTCACAACGCCAAATTGATTAGGATTTGCCACTTTATGAACCCAAATTGTTCCATCTGCAGTTTTGTCTAACTCAAATTGTGCTTTAAAAAGGGTATCAGCAAAGGCAATGATTACCTCTCCTGTTAAGGCTGGCGTTGCGCACATGACAGCATGAGCTGTGCCTAAAGCTTCATCTTGATAATAAATTCTTCCTTTAGCTCCTATGCTTTCAGCAATTTGTATTAATTTCAACTCTACTTCAAGACCAAAATCTCCAATAATAAATGCCACTTCATTAATGGGTTCTTTGCACACAGCTGCAATATCTTCTACCAGTCTTTGAACTATTGGTTTACCTGCTATTGGCAACAGTGGTTTAGGAACTGTTAAAGTATGTGGTCTCATTCTTTTTCCCATTCCTGCCATAGGAATTATGATGTTCATTCCGCTCATTTTTCTATTTTATTTAATTACTGTTTGTGTTTGTTTTGTTAATTCCTGTATGTCCATAGCCACCTTCTCCTCTCTCTGTATTACTTAATTCCGAGGTTAATATAAAATTGGCTTGCTCATGTTTTGCTATGACCATTTGAGCTATTCTATCTCCTGGATTTATTACTACTTCTTCATTGCTTAAATTTACCAACAATACTTTAATTTCTCCTCTGTAATCTGAATCAATTGTCCCAGGTGAATTAAGTACAGTTATTCCTTGTTTTAAAGCCATTCCACTTCTTGGTCTAATCTGAGCTTCATATCCAGTTGGTAATTCTAAATACAATCCAGTGGAAATCAATTGTCTATCAAGGGATTTTAAAGTTATTGGCTCAACACAATTAGCATGAATATCAGCTCCTGCAGATTGTAGTGTTTGATACTGCGGAAGCGGGTGATTTCCAATATTTTTAATTTTAATTTCCAATTCTCTGCTGTTATTTAATGTTTCGCAAAATTAAGTTTTTTTCTTTTTGGTTGTAAAATAAATATCAATACTATCATTACAATTACTAACCCTATATCCACCAAATAAATGTTTGTTTTGACCAAATTTTGACATTTTATTCCCAAAACATACAAACATACTGAGGCTACAATTAGAAATAACAGCTTGCTTAATTGATAGGGAATATTGTAATGTTTCTGTCCTAAAACATAGGTTATGGAACACATTGTAAAATAAACCAATAAAGTAATTACAGCACAAGCTTGAAATCCGTAAATTGGTATTAATACTATATTTAAAACCACTGTAAGCATCGCTCCAATAACTGAAATATAGGCTCCATATTTTGAATTATTTGACAATTTATACCAAATACTTAGATTGTAATAAATACCTAAAAACAAATTGGCTAACAATAGAATAGGCACTATCATCAATCCTTTATCATCCTTAAAAAAATCAGGGTTAGAAATGAACAAATGTGATAGTTCACTCTTAAACAAGCTGCATATCAAAAAGATTAATGAACACACTGATGTAAACCAATACAATGATAAAGCATATACTTTTCTGCTGTCAGAAGCTTCCTTTTCTTTAAAAAACAATGGCTCTGCCGCAAATCTATACGATTGTACAAACATAGTCATCACCATGGTAATTTTATAAAAAGCACCATAAATGCCACTCTGAAAATTCCCTTCCTTACTTGGCAGTAGTATTCCTAAAAACAACCTGTCTAATGTTTCGTTGATGATTCCTGCAAAACCTACAATTAATAATGGTGAAGAATACTTTAACATGGTTTTTATAAAGCTAACATCAATTTTCGTTTTGAAATTAAACATTTGATCAAGTAGCAAAATAAAAGAAGCCATAGAACCAAATACATTGGCTAATAAAATTTTACTAAGCTGTGAATAGCCATTCATCCATTGTGGTGCATCTATCAAAAACCAATAATTCAATGCAACAATAATTAATATGTTTAATAATTTTATAACTGAAAACTTAAGTGCCTTTTCTTGAAATCTCAACTTAGCAAATGGAATCACTTGAAGTGTATCTAACACCAATATCATTAGGATAAAATAAAAATCTGCTGAACTAAATCCTGTACCAGTTTGACTCAAAAACAAAGATATGAAAACAACAGACAAGAATGAAAAACTCAAGGTAGATAGAATCAAACTTTTTTGAGTATTAGCAAATACTTTTTCTTCACTTTGACCCTGTCTGATGAAATAAAAATAACTGGTTTCCATTCCATAGGTTAATAAGATATTAAAAAAAGCAATTCCAGCATACGCATTGGTAACCAAACCATAGTCTTCAACGTTTTTTAGATGCTTTATCTGCGGCAAAATCAATAAAAAATTGATAAATCTTCCCAAGATGGTACTAAGACCATATAAGATAGTTTGAGATGCTAGTTTTCTTAAAAATCCCACAATTGTATAAACAAAAGTAAGTGTAGATTACTAAGAAGAAAATTGTAGTTATCTCACAATTGTGAATAACCTTAAAACGCTTGTAATAAAAATTGATTAAACTCCCTAGCGGTTGTATACACATCTACTATGTATTCTGCAACGTTTTTCTTTATTAATTTTTGAGTATCAATCTGATGAATGATGTAAAATTGTTTATTCAATACCAATGGTTGTTGTTCAACAATGGCTTTAAATCTCGGTGCAATTATTTTAGATTTATCACCTTTTACTTCTTTATAGTTTTTGATAAACTCTTTGTTGCTTATAACTTTATTGAACTTAGCTTGTTGTTTTAATATCAAATCACGAATTGCTTCCAATTGGTCTTTATCTGGCATGTAAACTCCCGAGTAAATATTCGTTTCTTCTGGTCCTATTTCAACATACAAACCTGGTCTGGTCATTTCTTTTTTACCTCCCTTAGTCACTAAGGCACTCATCTGTGTTTTATATGGAGTTTTATCTTTGCTAAATCGAATGTCTTTATTGATTCTAAAAATACAGTCTTTAGCTTGCAAATCTCCTAAATCATCTGATTTTTTTAATTTTTGAATTAATTCTTCTACTAAGAATTCAAAAGGGGCTTTTACCTCATTTTGGTATCTGCTTTTATTTGCATCAAACCAAGCTTTATTGTTATTAGGCGCTAATTCTAAAAAAAATTGAATGTAATTTGAGTTTATTTTCATTGATTTTTATTGTTTAAAAAAAAAGCACTTCGACTACCGAAGTGCTTTTTTGAAATTCTAATTGATATTAATCTTTAGGTGCTTTTTTCTCTTTAGGTTTCATGTACAACACTTTGTTTTTTACAACAGCGTTTAATTTTTTAAACATTGTACTTGTACCTCCAAAATTAGCTCCTGATTCTAGTTTGCTATTTATTGTTACTTTTACATTTTCCAATATAACATCACCTATTTGCAATTTTGCAATTATAAATACATTGCTTCTAACTTTAGTTCCATTTTTAAGTTTAATACTTTCGCCATCCTCAAAATCACCTTTTTCTATGGCTTTGCTTTCTAACAATTGAATGGCTACATCTTCCGAAACTTCAATTTTACGACTAGCAGCATCGTATTTCCAATTCACTTGACCACCTGCATTGTCATTAACCATGGTTGGTATCATCAAATCTCCATTTTCTTCTACCAAATTTACTTGTTTGTAATCTTCAAGCGATACTGTATCTACTGGTTTTGGAGTAGTTGTAGTAGTAGTTCCTGTAGAACCGGTAGTTCCTCCAGGAGAAATAGTGCTGTTAACTGGACCACCTTTTAATGCGTCTGAGTTGATGTTTTTAAAAGTTATTTCACCTTCTTCCATATTCACTGTACCATTGTATTTAGTTAAAGCATCGGTACCAATTGCAAATGGTGTAGTTATAGCAGCTAATTTAACTACTACATCAGTTAATGTATTTCCTCTGTCTTTTGCTCCAATTCTCAATGTTTTTAATTTTACAGTAGCTCCTGGTTTTATTTTACCTGATGTAATTTCAGCTATAGTAACTCCTACTAAATCAGCTTGAGTAATCGCACCTTTACTTATCAAGTTTTTAAGTTCATTGATGGACATGGTAATGTCTGCACCTGGAACGATAGAAGATGGTCCATTACTTTCTATACCATTTGAAGCACTTGAAATAAAATTACCTTTGTCATTTTTAGTCATTTTAACAATGATAGGTTTTGAATTGACATTGTTTTTATCTCCACTGTTTACAGCAGCTACTTTAGGGTCAAAGTTCACATCCAATGTTTTGATTGTAGTTCTTCTGTTTTCTTGGTGTTGAGGTTCAGTACAAGGAACTTTTATTGCTCCTTCGCATTTACAATCGTTTACTAATTGTGATTCTCCATATCCTTTAGCAGGTACTCTTCTTGGGTCAATTCCTTTTCTTACTAAGTATGCCACAGCGCTATCAGCACGTCTTTGAGACAAATCGATGTTGTAATCATAAGATGAACGGCAATCGGTATGGGAACCTAATTCAAGTCTTAGTTTAGGATATTTTAATAACAAAGGCAAGATACGTTCATCTAACACTTTGGCAGCGTCAGGTCTAATCTCAGCTCTGTCTAAGTCATAATAAATAGGTACTACTTCTTCAATGATTTGAGATTTCATACAAAAATCTTGTCTTAACATGGTAGAAACTTTAATTCCTTTGGTTGTTTTTTGAGCCGTTTCAGCATCAAAATAATACAATTCTCTGTTAGAACATGCTATTTCATACGTAGTCTTTTCTTTTAATTTAGTGTAGTAGTATCCTTTATCATTTGTTTTTAACTCAATTTTTGTAGAATCTCTATCGTTGGTAATCAAGACAGTAGAATTAGCTAATGGTTTTGATAAATTGTTGTTTAAAGAATTAGGTAAACATTCATACACATAACCCTCAAGTTCTATAACTAAAGGTTGAACTTTGAATTCATAAATATCATCACTTCCTTTACCACCTTCTCTGTTAGATGTAAAGTAACCATGATCTGGATTGGTGTTATCGAAAGTAATTCCAAAGTCATCACCACCACTGTTTAGAGGTGCTCTTAAATTTTCAGGCTCAGTCCACTCTGTACCACTTCCTTCACATCTGTATATATCCAAACCTCCCATACCAATGATACCATTGGATGAAAAATACAATTGTCCATCGTGGAAATTGAGATAAGGGAACATTTCATTTTTTTCAGTATTGATGTTTTCGCCTAAATTTACAGGCTCTCCCCATGATTTGGCTCTTTGATTGTAAGTGCACATCCAAATGTCATAACCTCCATATCCATCAGGTCTATCACTTGTAAAATACATTTTTTTACCGTCTTCGCTTAAGCAAGGATGTCCATAAAAGAAGGAATCTTCCATACAAAAATCCAACATTTGCTCCTCAGCCCATTCAGTACCATTGAATTTGGCTGTAAATATTTTACAATTTTTAGCTTTACCATCAGGTCCATTACATTGTGTGTAATATATGGTACCGTATTTTCTGTCAAAACATGCAGTTCCATCATTGAATTTAGTATTGATAGTACCAAGTGTTAATATTGGTTTTTCCCAAGTCATTGTTGGTTTGCCATTTTTATCTTTTTTGCCTTTTTTAGCTTTAGCATACCACAAATCGTCAAAACCAAAGCCAGTCCAACCATAAATTTTCTTTTTAGCTACACCACCTTCTCTGTTGGTAGTAAAAAACAACATGTCGTCTTTTTTACTTGCTATCATAGGGCTGTAATCAGAAGCTTTGGTATTCAATACTTTCATGTTTGTTACTTGAAATCTGCTTTTAGGTGCTTGTAATCTCCAGCTTTCTGCACTGTCTATCGCTGCCACTTTGTTTAAAGCTCTTTCGTCATTTGGCACTTCCTCTAAATATTTTTTAAGAAAGTCCCTAGCTTCACGAAGTTCTTCAGGTTTGTTGTCAGCAATTTTCATTTTCAACGAACCAATTTGATACAGAGCTTCTGTATTTTTAGGTTCTTTTTTTAGAATTTTTTCGTATGCTTTTATGGCTTTTTCATATTCATTGGCCATTCTATAACATATTGCAGCCTCTTGTTTGGCTCTCATCGCCTCATCTTTGTCTTTCAATTTGGAGCCTAATTGGGTGTATAAATCACCTGCGTATTTATATTGTAATCTGGCTTTAGCATCGTCTGCTTTCTTTAATGACGGTGGTTTACAAGAGGATAAGCTCAAGAGTAAACCAAAGATTAGTGCTGAAAAAATTGTAATTTTACTTGACATAATTGAATATCTACGTATGTATTGTGAATCTACAAACCTACAAGAAAATATTAATTTAGCAAAATGCTGGACAAAATTTGTTTTCATAATGTACTTCCTATAACGCAGAAAGCCATATTTCATTACATTTTTTTATTTTAATGCTTGTTTCAACAAATTTAAAAATTGTTTCTGAGGCAGTTCTTTTACCCCAAATTGTTTTAAATGTTGGGTTTGAAATTGGCAATCTAATAAAGTAAAATGATTCTGTTTTAGCCAATCTACCAAAAAACACAAGGCTAATTTGCTGGCATTGCTTACCTTGTGAAACATGCTTTCACCAAAAAAAATTTTTCCTAGTGCAACTCCATAGAGTCCTCCTACAAGCTCATTCTCCTGATATACTTCAAAACTATGCGCATACCCCATTTGGTTTAAAGCAGAATACACCTCTATAATTTCATCAGAAATCCAAGTTTCTTCCCTGTCTGCACAAGCCTTGATTGTAGCTTCAAAATCATTGTTTATTAGATAGTTAAAGCCTCCTTTTTCATACAATTTCTTCAAATTTTTAGGACAATGAAATTCATCTAAGCTAAGAATACCCCTAAGTTTTGGCTCATACCAGAACAATTGATTGTCCTCATCAGGGTCTGCCATTGGGAAAATACCAATGGTATATCCATGCAGAACTTGATGTGCAGTAAGCATTTACAAATTAAAATGACTTAAATTTTTAAAATCGAGTACTCTCTGAGTAAGAACAGATTCTGGAATGTCTAAAATATTTTCGGTTCCAAATTTTTCTACACAAAAACTCGCCATTGCACTGCCATAAATGATGGCTTTCTTCATGTTCTCAAATGAAATATCATCTGTTTTAGCTAACCAACCTATAAAACCTCCAGCAAATGTATCGCCAGCTCCTGTTGGGTCAAATACATTTTCTAACAACATGGCGGGTGCGTAAAAAATTTCTTTTTCATGAAATAACAATGCTCCGTGTTCTCCTTTTTTTATGATTAAATACTTAGGTCCCATTGCTTGAATTTTCGCAGCTGCTTTTCTTAAACTGTATTCCCCAGATAGTTGTCTAGCTTCTTCATCGTTGATAGTTAAAACATCAACCATCGTTAAAGTGTTTTTTAAATCATCAAGTGCAATGTCCATCCAAAAATTCATGGTATCCATCACTATTAGTTTAGGTTTTTTGGCTAGTCTTTTTATTAAGGTACTTTGCACTACTGGAGCTAAATTGCCTAACATTAGGTAATCAGGGCTGTTGTACTCTTCAGGTACTATTGGATCAAAATCCGCTAATACATTTAGTTCAGTTATTAGGGTTTCTCTGCTGTTTAAATCATTAAAATACCTCCCACTCCAAAAAAAAGATTTTTCACCTTTTTTCACTTGAAGTCCTTTGGTATCAACACCTTTATTGTTTAAAAACTGAATGTAATCAGATGGAAAATCATCTCCTACAACCCCTATTAAATTAACTTGTTTAGTAAAATATGATGCAGACAAACTGATGTATGTAGCTGCTCCTCCTATGATTTTGTCTGTTTTTCCAAAAGGTGTTTCTATTGCATCGAATGCAACTGTACCTGTAACTAATAAACTCATTCTTTTTTTAATTTTTCTGCAAAAATGAGATTATTCTTACTTTTATCCTATTTAAATTTTATGGTATCAGAAACAATGCTTTGAGCTGCAAACGCTCCAAATGCATTTGGTATGTTGCCAAACAATGGATTGGGTTGAGAAAATGGGTCGTTTTGATAAAACACATGTTGATGTAAGCTGCTGTAAAAATTATACCCATTCTCGTTCATTTTTATGAAATAAACTATCAATAACTTTGTCTTTTCATTTTGATTTGAAAATAAATTGGATTTGCCAAAATTTAAAAATTGAACCCTCTGATTAAAATATTTATCATCCAACAAAAGTAGCTTTTTGGAAAATCCTGTTATTGGATTTTCTGTCAATACAAACTCTTTAGTTTCTATATCAATCCACTCTTGGTATGTGATTGTATCGAATAAATTCAAGGAATTAAGTTGATATTTTTCAGCTACTTTTTTTATTTTTATTCCATAGTACTCTTTGTATTTTAGAGAGTCTTTTAAGGAATACAAACAATTAAAATAATTTTGTTGACCTTGAAAAAAAATTCTTGATGTGTCTACAAATTTAATTTTAGGTTGCTCTGGCACACTATCTATTCCCCAGTAAACTTTGCTATTATAGCTAATTTTTAACAGGTAACTTTTTAAGCTATTGGCTCTATTAAACATGGTTTTGTAAATGCCTTGACCTTGGTTATTCAATAATTCTATTAAATTGGTATCTTTATCATATATTTCAACTGTCGCATTGGAAACTAATGGATAAGTACTGTTATCTACAATGGATTTACTTAAATTTAATTTAATGGTTATAAAACTATCTAAATAAAAATTTGAATTGACTATTAATTTTTGATTCTGTTGATTCAAATTCAAATCAATCTCTTTTGTACAAGATACAATGATAAAACTGAACAAAAGGAATTTCAATTTCTTCATTTTTAGAACATTATTTTGTAATTAAAATTGGGTAAAATTGGAAATAAACTAACTAATTTTATTACTCTTTGGTTATTTAAATTAAACGATGGAGTAATGTAAAATGCATTGTACCTGTTGTAAGCATTATAAACTCCTAAACTCCATATTCTATGGTAGTTTTTTTTCATTTTTTTAAAATTAAAAGCAAAATCTATTCGGTGGTAATCGGGAAATTTATATCCATTTCGCTCTCCGTAAATGTATATTTCATTGAAAGGGTTAGTAGGTGAAACAACATTATAAACTCCCACAGGAATGGTTATGTTGGAGCCTGTAGCATAGACAAAAGTGGATGAAAAATCAATGTTTTTATTTATTTCTCTGTTGACAACTAATGACACATTGTGTCTTCTATCAAATTTAAATGGAAAAGGTTTGCCTTCGTTGATTAAATTAAATTTTCTTCTACTTTTGCTCAAGGTATAACTTATCCAACCTGTTGTTTTACCATTTCTTTTTTCAATGATCATTTCGGCACCATATGACCACCCTTTTCCAACTGCAATTTTATCTTGCCAATTATCACTGTTACCCAAATAGCTGTATTGATCTAGATAATCTATGACATTGTTCATGTTTTTATTGAAACCCTCAATATTCATTACATAATTATTGGCACTGTATTGAAAACCAACTGAAAATAAATCAGAAGTTTCAGGTTTAACGCTTGATGTAGATGGCACCCATAAATCTATAGGCAAACCAACAGAAGAAGTAGTCAATAAATGCATAAATTGCATGGAGGTTCCATAGGAAGCATGAAACAATGTTTTTTTGTTGAATTTGTAATTTAATCCAAAGCGAGGCTGTGGTTTAAGGTATTGAACCCCTTGTAAATTAAACTGAGCATAGTGATAACCAAGATTTAAATCCAACTTTCTGTTTGGTTTTAAGTTTGCTTCAACATAATTGTTGTATTCAATGGCATTTACTTCATCATTTAAAACAAATGTCAAAGCTGAATAACTTGATTTAGAAAATATATTTTTTCTGTAATTGTGAAATATAAAACCTGTTCCGAATTTTAATCCTAGCCAATTGTATGGTTTAAATTCAATGTTTGCTAATAAATTTGTGTTGTAAATTATGGTATTAAATTTATAATTAATTTCATTTGAATTTTGTTGAGAATCATTTTTTTCTATAAAGGAGTATTCTGTTTCATTTCCCCACTCATATGCACTGTTTGATACCATAAACCAAGCAAAGGTTTTAGAATTTACAGCATAGTTGTATCTTGCTGAGTAAAATCTATTTCCCCAATAAACATTTTGCCTGTCTTTTTCTTTGATGGTCCTCCCAGGGTCTTTCAATGTGAAATTGTTTTTTAAAAAAGAAATATCTTGACCTTTATAAAATGAAAAAGAAAGAGTTTTTCTGCTGTTAAATCGATGAACAATTTTACCGTTTAAATCATAAAAATAATACCCTGAAAACACAGGTGAAAACTGATTATTAAACGCGTTGGTATTAAACACACTATTTAACACATCAAAATAGGAGCGCCTTACAGACAGCACTATCGTGGTTTTTTTGTTTTTACTGATAGGACCATCAACAGTTGCTTTTGCAGATAAAACACCTAAAGACAATTGTGTATTTATTTTTTTCTTATTTCCATCAATGGTTCTAATGTCAATAACACTGCTTAACCTTCCTCCATACCTTGATTGAATGTCGCCCTTTTGCAATTTTATGTCTTTTATGATGTCTGAGTTAAAAACACTAAAAAAACCGTAAATATGTGACGGATTATAAATTGGCACATCATCTAACAACACTAAATTTTGATCAGAGCTTCCTCCTCTTACATTCAATCCAGTAGAACCATCACTACCAATACTAACTCCAGGAAGGAGTTGCAAACTTTTTAACACATCAATTTCTCCAAATAGAAATGGGAATTTTTTTATGGATTTCGAGGTTATTTTTATTTCACTAGGTTTGATTTGGTTTTGGTCGAATTTAGGTGTAACAACAAAAGGACTTAATTCAAAATTTGGTACTAGGTTGATATCCAGCCTGAAATTACTTGTTAAATACAACCTATAACTTTCCATTTCGTAACCAATGTAGGATATTTGAATTAATAGGCTATCTTCATTTAAATTTAGTGTGTAATATCCATCTTGATTGGTAGAAGTACCTACTAAATTATATACATTAACAACATTGGAACCAATTAATTTTTCTCCTGTAGTAGCATCGTAAATAAAACCTGAAAGGGTGTGTTTTTTTATTTTCTTTTCTACCTTATTAATCACAATTGAGCCAAGGTAATAAGTATAGCTGAGTTTTAATGGTGTAAGAATGATAGCCAATACACTGCTCAATTCTTCATCTTTAAATTTGGCTGTTACTTTGTGATTTTGAATTGTACTTAACGAGTAACTGAATTTGACATTTGCTTTACTTTCTAAGGTTTTGAGAACCTCATCTAAGGCTTGATTTTTTACTTTCAATGATATTTTTGTTTTTAATACTTCTACTTGCCCATTTAATTCTGAAAAGGCAAATAAAATGACAAAAACAAGAGCAGCCCTATACACCATTGAGACTGCTAAATTAAATCTTTTTTAGGATTTATTTGATAGTAAAATTTGAATTTAGTGTTTTTGTCAGTAATGAAGCTGCGTCTTTAGCGCTCAAACCTTCAAAAGAAATGCTTATTTTTTCGGAATTTAATTTTGTATTGTATTCAAATTTTACTTGATAAGCAGATTCCAATTCACTGATGATATCCGACAATAAAGCTTCTTTAAACACTAATTTATTGTCCAACCAATCATTGTTTTTTTCGTATTCAATGTTGTCTTTAATAAATTCTCCTTGTTTTTCTATCAATTTATATCCTGGTTCTAAATCCATGGAAACATTGGCAGCTTCCAACTCCACTTTTCCACTAAATAAAGCCAATTCAAAAGGAAAATTTAATTTATTTTTGACATTAAAAACTGTACCTAATACTCTTACTAATTTGTCTGAAGCAACTACTTCAAATGGTCCTTTGTTGTGAGATACTTCAAATCTTGCTTCTCCTTCTAATTTCACCTGACGTATTTGATTATCAAGTCTAATCACAGTTAATTGGCTATTGGTATTAAGATATACTTTTGTACCATCTTCTAGCTCCACAGTTTTTATTTTATTTTGAGAATTATATACTACTTGAGTGTTGGTAGAGTTAGTGTTCATAAAATAAACACCAGCTCCCACAGCAATAAATAAAACAGCCGCTACCGCCCATTTCATGAACACCGTTTTGTAAAATGGAATGACTGGAACAGATACTTGATTACTGATTTTTGACCAAGCTTTGTTGCTGTCTAGTATTGGATAATTGAATTGTGATGAAGAAGTTAATATTTTATCAACTTCAATCAACTCACTATCAGTAAATTCATTTCTGATAAATTCAGGTATATGTGACTTATCTGATAACATTATACTTTTACCAACCTTTTGTTAATGGTTACGTTTTGTTGTACAAACCCCAAAAAAAGTTGATTTCCAGGGTTGTTTTTTAACCAATCTTTTAAATACAACTCTTCTTCTGGAGAACATAAACCAGATATGTATTTTGTAAAAAGATTAGCAGACATTTGTTCTTTCATGTTGATGTTATTTAAATAGTATAATCACTACCAATACAATCAAAAACAACCTAGCCCCTAAAAAAAAAATAAAAAAAATACATTTTGTTGAAAATCATATATATACGTTTCCATTTCCAGCGCTTTCATTTTTTAAATTTTTGTATCTGAAAATTTCGGCAATCAATTTTAAAATCACTAAAATAACCACAAAAGCCAATCCTGGCAACTTCCCATTGATGTTCTTATATTTTGATAAAAATTCACTTGCAAAAACTCCAAGAACTATCACTACATGAATGACAATGATTCTTGCATCAAAAATCGAATTGAAAAAATTCATGCTTTTCCTTTTGTATTCACCATTGTAATAAAAATTAAAAAACACATCTACACATTGATGAATAATGAAAGCTAAAACTAGTACATTAAACTCTTTATTTCTAAAAAATATAATCATTAGATTGTTGACGCCATTTTCAGCATCATTTTTTAACCCAACAAATACCAAAATAAAGACCCAATAAAATAAATACACAGCTAATTTTATCAACGATAGTTTAAAAACCAACAACCATTTAAAATTAGATGATTTGTTTTGCTCCTGCAATTGATCTTCACCTTTAGCCATTAGCATTTTATACCCATTAAAAAACACACCTATAACACCTTCGACCCAATACAAATAAACAATTGATATCAAAGGCCAGTTAAAATACCAATAACCAACTATTGCCATCAAATTGGTTAAAATTGTTGTTAAAAAACTATTTCTTAAGTGGTTCATGTTCTATTTTATTATGATTATACAATGTCTTATATGCATCTGGACCTTCGTTGAATATTAAATCAATGACAGAAACTGTAGAAAATACTTCATTTTGATGTGTTTGATAATAACAATAATGCTTTTTTATATTAAATTCTTCATCTGTGAAATATGAATTATAATCTGACAAATGAACATCCAAGTTCAAAGATTGAAATACAAAGTGAAGTAATTGGATGTTTTTATTCCATAAATACAATTCAGAATTGTTGATTATATCTTCTAATTTATATCCATAATACTCGTAATAAGGACTGTTGTTATAAGCACTGCGTAAGGATTTTATCCATTGTTTTTTCCAAACATTATCATTTTGAATTTTTACCTTTTTATATTCTTCGTGTTTAGTGCTACCATCTATAGGAATAGTCAACAACAATGTTCCATTAGCAGTATTTATTTCAACTCTGTTTCTGTAAGTTTGTTTTGGAAAAGAAGTTTCGTTGCATAAATGAAGAAGTTGAATTTGAAACATTGAACTCATCCAATTTAAATTAGGTAAACAAAATAAGGGTAATTTCATCTCTTCCATAGTTTTACAATTAGTGTGTCTTCACATTCTTGCAACAATTGTTTGATGGATTTATTTAAAATTGGGTGCTTTAATTTTGAATTAAATGCAAACAATGGCAACAAAACAAATTTGCGTTTGCTTATTTCGGGATGAGGCAATGTTAAGTAAGGATGATTTACCACATTATTTTCATTGAATAAAATATCAATATCGATGGTTCTAGGGCCATATTTTTCTTTTCTTTTTCTTCCTAATTTCAATTCTAAATTTAATATCTTTTTCATCAATAAAACTGGAGGATAAATGGACTCAACAACAACCATTTGATTCAAGAAATCATTTTGTTTGACTGGTCCCCATGATTCAGTTTGATATAAACTAGATTGATAAATTACATTTCCAGATGTATTTGTTATGCCACGTATAGCCTCTTTAATCTGATTTTCTGAATTTCCAAGATTAGAACCTAGCAACAATATATATTTTTTGTTTTTCAAAAATTAAACTCTTAAGTTTGTGATATGCTTGGCGAAGGTAAAATAATATTTTATATAGTAATAGGGATAGCTTATTATTTTTTTAAAACATACTCTAAAGAATCTAAGCGTGAAAAAGAAAAACAAATTAACAGAAAACCAATAGATAGCAACACTTCTGATGAAATTTTCAAAAGATTAATGAGAACATTAGAAGGTAAGGAGAACAACGTTGAAGTTACTCAAGCAGCTCCTATTGTTGAAAAACCTAAATCTAAAGAAAAAAAATCAATTTATAGAAGTACAATTGCAAATAATCCAATAGTTGAAGAACCTCATTTAACTGAAAACGATAGAAAAATTGACCATTCTTATGATGAAGTTATTCACACTGAAAAACTAATTGATATAGAACAAATAGACTTGAGAAAAGCAATTATTTATTCTGAAATATTTACAAGACCTCAATACTAGTCTCATCTAGTTCATCTACTTTTACGTTTTTGAAAACCCAAAATTTTTGTCCTAGAAAATTAAAGACTGCACTAAACAAAGTGGCAAAAAAGAACGCCAAAAGTTTATCCGCTTGAAATGAAAATAAATTACTTGGCTCTTTGCCTATAGCATTTAAATTGATACTTAAAAGGTAATCAGGTATCAGTTGCAATGACCATTTGTTAATAAGAACATTGCCAATAAATGACAATCCATAAATGACCCCAAATCGGGCGACCATGCCTTTGTTGCTTTTTTCAGTGTGCCTCCAAGTCCATCTTTTATTTAAATAATAAGTATAAAACGAACCTATTAAAAACCCAATGGATTTACCAACATCATTATTAAGCTTAAAAAACTCAGTAGAAGCATAATAAACAATAAAATCTACCATCACAGCTGAGACTCCTATGATGAAAAATTTGGAAATTTGCTTAATGACTAATTTCATGAGTTAGCAAAAGTAAGAATTCCATTGTAATATTTTACACTTATCCCAAAAGGAATGCACAAATTATGTAAATGATGTCCTGCGTCTACATCGAATATTATTGGATAATTGTACTCTAAACAATGTTGTAATATCATTTCTTTCACATTGTAGCCAAATGGTATTTGATGGTCTTTCATCTGTATAAAACTACCTACTAACAATCCTTTAAGGTTTTTAAGTTTATCAGCTCTTTTTAACATCAACAACATTCTATCAACATGATAAAAGTATTCATCTAAATCCTCAATTAACAAAATTTTATTGTCCCAGTTGCAATCAGAATCCGAATTGATGATGCTAACAAGCACTGACAAATTACCCCCTATAATTTCTCCATTAAAAGGCGAGTCGTTGTATTTCTCATTTGCAGTAAAATCATGAGTGTGGTGATGTCCTTGCAATGAATTTAATAAACTAATGACTGCTTCTTTGGCTTGTTGTAAATCATTTTCTACTTTATCGTGCATGAATATAGGCATAGTGCTGTGCATTGTAGCCATGTTGCAATTAGCATATACATGATTTAATAACACCGTGACATCACTAAAACCAGCTATCCATTTGGGATTATTTTTCAATGAATTAAAATCAATTAAATCTACCATCCTTGCAGTGCCATAACCTCCTCTTGCAACCCAGATAGCTTTGACATCTTTATTTTTTATCAAATCATTAAATACTTTTGCTCTGTGTATATCTGTTCCTGCAAACTGATGATGTACATGATATAAATCAGGGTGTATGTACACATTAAAACCATGCAATTCTAAAACTTGTATGGCATTGTTTAATTGCGTTTCTGAAATAGATCTTGCAGTAGCTGCAATGGCGATGGTATCTCCTTTAGTTAGATATGGTGGGATAATTGTTTTCAATTCAATATTAAAATTCAAAAATAAATAGAAATTTTAGAATCAAAGCTAAAAGAAATGAATAAATTCATTTCTTTTAGCTTTGCGGAAAGTGAGGGATTCGAACCCTCGATACCTTGCGATATACACGCTTTCCAAGCGTGCTCCTTAAACCACTCGGACAACTTTCCTAGTTTATGATGCAAAAATAATGGTTTCTGTTAAAGTTTAAATAATTTAATTGCATTTTCTGTTGTTTTTTCAATTACTTCGGTCACTGTACATCCATAAATAAATGCTAATTTTTCTACAACATACTCCAAATACGAACTTTCATTCCTTTTGCCCCTAAATGGTACTGGACTTAAATAAGGAGAGTCTGTTTCTAATACAATTTTATCTAATGGAATTTGTTTTAAAACTTCAGGCAATGTTGAATTTTTAAATGTCACTACTCCACCAATTCCTAAATAAAATCCAAGTTTCATTATTTCATGACCCTCTTCTATTGAACCGCTAAAACAATGAAAAACTCCTTCAGGTATTTTCTTCATTGATTTTAAAATTCTTAATGTTTCATATGTAGCTTGTCTTGTATGAATTGCTATGGGCAATTCTAGTTCATTTGCCCAAGAGCATTGCTCTTCAAATGCTTTTATTTGAATTTCTTGTGTTGATTTATCCCAATACAAATCAATTCCAATTTCACCTACAGCTTTGTATTTTTTGTTGCTGTATAACTCCGCTTTTATAGTATTAAGTTCCTCAATGTAATTTTCTTTCACCGAGCAGGGATGTAAACCCATCATGCCTATGCATTGAGGAAAATTAGTCAATAAATAATTGAGCTCCTTAATGGTGCTGCTATCAATATTAGGAAGTAAAACTTTAGAAACATTGCCTTTTTCAATTCTTAAAAACAGCTCGTTGTATTTGCCTTCAAATTCTTCTGAATACAAATGTGCATGAGTATCTATCATTGTTTTTTTCATATCACCAAACTATTTTTTCTTTGTTTAAAAATGCTGATATCCCTTTTTTACAATCATCAGATGCTCTTGTTTCTGCATTAAACTGACAAGCTAATTCTAAATTTTCAATCAAAGTTTTCTCTTTAAATTGATACAATAATTTCTTAGTCATCATGATTGAATTTGAAGATACAGTTTGTGTCCATTTTTCTGCCATTTCAGCAATCTTTTCATTCATCTCATTTTCATTTATTATCCCATTAATGAGTCTGTAACTTAATGCCGTGTCTGCATCTACTAATTTACCTGTCAATAACAACTCGTTCGACAAATTTTCACCTATTTTAGACATCAAAAATGCAGAAACAATGGCAGGGATAAAGCCAATTTTAACTTCAGTATATCCGAATTGGGCACCTGGAGTTGAATATACAAAATCACATAGAGTAGCTAAGCCGCATCCTCCGGCAAGTGCTGCTCCATGTACTTGTGCTATACTGATTTTAGGAAATGTGTACAATTCCAAAAACATGTTTTTTAATGCCTTAGAATCTGCTAAATTTTCTTCAAAACTATTGTTTTGTAATTTTTGCAAATACGACAAATCTGCACCTGCACAAAAAGATTCACCATTGCCTTTAACAACAAGCACCTTGCATTCAAAATTTGTTTTTAGTTCAATCAATGATTGATGTATCGCTTGTGCCATTTCATCATTCAAAGAATTGCGTTTTTCAGGTCTATTTAAGGTTAAATAGGCAACTCTATTTTTAATTTCAACTTGAACCATGCTGCAAATAAACAACTTTATTTACGTCAGAAAAAATCCCTAATTTCGCAGGCTAATCTTTTGAGTGCTCCATTTAACCATATAAACATTCTAATTTCAGCTTTGTATCAAATGAATGTAAGACATTGCATTCTATGTTCGGGCAGTAGGAACGCGCCATTGGTTATGGCTTTCTCTCGTTTTAAACACATTCAATGTTATAGCCAAGTAGATGAAAGAAGCGCTGCTTTTAAAGCATTAGGAATGAGCATCATGTTACAACAACCTGTAGTAGTTGTGTGCACTAGTGGTACTGCAGTTTTAAATTTTTACCCAGCCATTGCCGAAGCATTTTATCGACAAATTCCCCTGATAATCATTACTGCAGACCGACCTTCGGACATGATTGATAAATGGGATGGACAAACCATTAGACAAAATAATGTTTTTCAACCACATGTTGTTAATTCATATTCTATAAATGAAAACTCAGACAACGATGATATTGAAACCATTTACAACAATATAAATCATGATTTAAACAACGACTTAAAAGGCCCAATTCACATCAATGTGCATTTAAACGAACCTTTATACTCTCATGCTGATACCGAATTTATTTACCCTGAAATCTCATTAAAACCAGTACATAAAAAAGCTAACCCTTCCGATTTGAAAACCATTGATAACATTGATTTTTCTAAATTTAAAAAAATCTTGATAGTAAATGGTGAAGACTCACATGTTTCAAAACTCGAAGGTTTAAAAAATCTGGTTTTAAATAAAAAAGCCATAGTACTGAATGATGTTGTTAGTAACAAAATAGATTACAATAGCATCAACAATTGGGAACTACTATTTTTAAATCAAAATAACAACCTTGACCCATTAAAACCAGATTTACTGATAACTACTGGAAAAATGATATTAAATAAATCCTTAAAATCATTTTTAAAGAAGGATAATTCATACACACATTGGCATGTTTGTGAAAGCGGTTATTATCCCAATCCTTTCAATTCGAATCCTGAAATTTTCAAATCAAATTTAGATGATTTTTTTAAACAACTAAACAATAATTTAACTGTTTCAAATGAAAGTTATTTCGATGAATTTGTTCACTTATCTACTGTTGTAATCAATAAAATTAATCAAATAAAAGAAGATCAATTCACTGAATGGAATGTGTTAGAAAAAACACTACTTACTTTACCTAATAATGCTGTTTTGCATTTATCAAACAGCATGAGTGTTAGGTACGTTGCTTATTTATCCAATCTCATTCCAATTGGCACAGAAATATATGGCAATAGAGCTACAAGTGGAATTGATGGATGCAGCAGCACCGCTGTTGGAGCTGCTTGTGTAAACACCAAAAATCATTATTTAATAACAGGAGATGTTGCTTTTTTTTATGACATCAATGCCTGGTGGCAACATCCACTTCCCAACAATTTAAAAATAATTTTGTTAAACAATCAAATAGGCGAAATTTTTCACCTAATAAATGGGCCCGAAAAAATGAAAGAAATTGATTTTTTAACAACTCCACATCAATTCAATGCAAAACACGTTTGTGAACATTTTAAAATCAATTACCATTCAGCAGAAAATTGGAATGAATTCAACGAACAATTAAATTTGTTTAACAACAATAACAAAATCAGTTTAATCGAAATAAAAACAAATTCAAAAGACAACATTAATCATTTTAAATCTATAACAACATGACTAACAAAAGAGAATGGCAAACCATAAAAAAATACGATGAAATTCTTTTCGAATATTTTGAAGGCATTGCAAAAATAACAATTAACAGACCGAGATATCACAATGCATTCACTCCAAAAACCAATATGGAAATGATAGAAGCCATGGATTATGCTCGTGAACATCAAGACATCCATTGTGTAGTACTAACTGGTGCTGGTGATAAAGCATTTTGCAGCGGTGGTGATCAAAACATCAAAACCATAGGTGGATATAAAGATGAAATGGGTGTACCTCGTTTGAATGTATTGGATTTACAAAAAAGAATACGCTCACTCCCAAAACCTGTCATTGCTATGGTGAATGGTTACGCCATTGGTGGAGGGCATGTTTTACATGTTGTTTGCGATTTATCCATTGCCAGCGAAAATGCAATTTTTGGACAAACTGGCCCTAAAGTTGGCAGCTTTGATGGAGGATTTGGAAGCAGTTATTTAGCTAGAATAGTAGGACAGAAAAAAGCAAGAGAAATTTGGTTTTTGTGCCGTCAATACAGTGCTCAAGAAGCCTATGATATGGGTTTAGTAAACAAAGTAGTTCCTCTTGAAAATTTAGAAGACGAAGTAGTTACATGGTGTCATGAAATGATGTTAAAAAGCCCTATGGCATTGCGAATGATTAAATATGGATTGAACGCAGAATTGGATGGTCAAGCAGGCATACAAGAACTTGCTGGAAGTGCCACATTGCTGTATTATTTTACTGAAGAAGCTCAAGAAGGGAAAAATGCATTTTTAGAAAAAAGGAAACCCGATTTTAAAAAATTCCCAAAATTCCCTTAATTTATTGACATATAAATTCCTGTATTAAATCCAAACGACCACAAATATCCCTCAAGTGGGGTAGTGTAAATGGGTTTTAAGCTGTATTTTGATATAAAATTTAACCTTAGTAAATATCTTGAATTTAATTGCTTGTTAATTCCAAAGGATAAGTTGATGCCCGGAATGTATTTGTTTTCTTTCCCTGATGATAAATATTCTTTACTTTTTTTTCCAGAAGGAATGAACTTTTGATAGGAAGTTACAGCAAATTGATTATTGAATCCCAATCCTATAAATGATTTTAAATCTTCATTAATTTCAATGTTATAATGACACACAATTGGCAATTCAATGAATTGATGAATGTATTTTATTTGTATAGTATTGTTCAAATCAACTATCGTTGAATCAGGGCTAACTTGATTCCCAAATCTCAGTGCAATTGGTTTTGTTTTATAACCTTTAGAAGAAAAACTTAGACACGTTTCAATACTAAACTTTTCATTTATAGTTCGTCCTAATACTATTCCACTACTAAATCCAAGTCTATTAATTTCACTTTCATTTCTTGAGAGTATCAATTGATCAATGTAATCATGGTCTGTGGTGTTTTTTAAGGTTCTACCACATAAATCTGGCGAAAAATTAAGCCCCCAATAATACCGATTATGTTCTTGAGCATTCAATGCTGTTGTAATCAAAAACACATACAATATAAATTTAAACTTCATTAAATTAATTCGTGTTTAACAATGTATTCTGCAATTTGAACGGCATTTGTAGCTGCCCCTTTTCTTAAATTATCAGACACAATCCACATGTTTATTGCGTTATCCAGAGTCTCGTCTCTTCTTATTCTTCCAACAAATACTTCATCTTTGTTATGAGCATTAATTGGCATTGGGTACACTAAATTTTTTACATCATCTTGCAATACGATTCCTTCAGTTGAAGCCAATATGGATTTTATATCTTCGATTTGAAAAGATGTTTCAAATTCAATGTTAACACTTTCGCTGTGTCCGCCTATTACAGGTACTCTAACAGCAGTGGCTGTTAATTTTATCGAATCATCTTGCAATATTTTTTTGGTTTCATTCACCATTTTCATCTCTTCTTTGGTGTAATCATTTTCTAAAAAAACATCAATATGGGGCAACAAATTTAAATCGATGTTGTAAGGATAAGCATTTTCTCCTTGAATTCCTTTTCTTTCATTCATTAATTGGTCAACAGCTTTTTTTCCAGTGCCAGTTACGCTTTGATAAGTACTCAAAACCACTCTTTTTATTTTATAGTGTTTGTGTAAGGGATTAAGTGCCATCACCAATTGAATAGTACTGCAATTAGGATTAGCTATAATTTTATCCTCTTTAGTGAGTACATGAGCATTTACTTCAGGAACCACTAATTTTTTATTCACATCCATTCGCCAAGCCGAAGAGTTATCAATAACTGTTGTCCCAACTTCAGCAAACTGAGGCGCAAAACTTAAACTGGTATTTCCTCCAGCAGAAAATATAGCAATATGAGGCTTTAAAGAAATTGCCTCTTGCATAGAAATAATTGTGTAATCTTTGCCCTTGAATTTAATTGTTTGTCCAACAGATTTTTCTGATGCTACCAGATACAATTCATCAAATTTGAAATTTCTTTCATCTAATACTTCTAGCATTTTTGAACCAACTAATCCTGTTGCTCCTACTACCGCAATTTTCATGCTTGCAAATTTATATCAAATACTTGGCTTTTAATTGATGAAAATAAAAGAATGACTTAATTAACTTCAAGAACTTCAATTTCTGAATAACACGACAATTTTTAACCCACAATCGCAACACATGATAATGAATGATTAAACTATTCTCTTTTGATTTTATGACATTCAAGGTGTTGATTATAGAATGAATTTCTTCCGTAGTTCTTATTTTATTGTTCCTCAAAAAATCTTTAAATAACTCTTTGTCTTGTACATTCAAAGAGCAAATTTTTGTGTCTTCCCACTTTAATTTCCATAATCTATCCAATTTATTTTCAAATGAATACTTTTTGTGTTTTTGCCTTAATTCGTCTTCATTTGGCATGTTATAAACAGTTAATGCTTTATTTAAATTGTAAAATTTTTTGACTTCTTTCAATCTATACCACAATTCATAATCTTCCATGTAATCAAAATCAGAATTGTAATAAATGTGTTCGTTTTTATAAAAATTTTTTGACATCACAGAAGGTTGAAACAAACAATTACTAAACCATAATTTTTCTTTGATGAGGTTTGATTCTTGTGCTTGATATTTTACTTTTTTTAAATTTGAAATCAAAATAGCACTTCCACAAATGTCTATCTCTGGATGCTGTAACATGAATTCAATCTGAGTTTCTATGCGATTTTCAACCATCCAATCATCTGCATCTATCCATGCAATGTATTCACCTTTGGCCTCATTTAATAATTTATTCCTAGAAAATGCTATACCAGAGTTCATGTCATTTTTAAGCACTTTAATTTGAGTATTGTATTGATTCAACAATTGAACAGTATTGTCAAATGAACCATCGTTACATACTATAATTTCAATTATTTTATAGGTTTGATTAATGCAAGAATCTATGCATCTATTAATGGTTTCTTGAGCATTATACACTGGAATCAATATGGAGACTAATGGCTGCTTCATATATCAATGGTAAAAAGATGAGCATTATTGATATCGTATTTATTAATAAATTTTGAGTCAGGTAACATGAAAATATGCTCTAAAATACAAGTCATTGCCTCATCAGCATTTTTAACAATGACACTGTTGCTCTCTTTTAATAAATCTCCTAATCCTCCTTTATTATATCCTATAACTGGGGTACCTAACAAAATACTTTCATGTGCCATTCTATTCCAACCTTCATTTATAGTTGTTAATGCTAAGGTGCAACAACTTAAACTCACCTGCTCTAAATAATCTTGAAAATTTAAAAAATAAATGACTTCATACGAGCCATTATGGGGTTTAGATTCAATTGAATTATTTGTACAATAATAACAATAATACCCTTTTCTAGTTAATTCTCTGGCTATTCTATTAAGTTCTATGTCATTTTTAGAACTGTATTGACCTAGGTTAATCCAAGGATTTTTATGTTCTTTTTTCAAAGAAAGGTATTTTTTGGTATTGAAAAAGTTAGGAAAATAGACAACATGTTTTATCCCTAAGGCATGAAAATATTTTTCCCAATAATGACTTACTACTACCAATTGAAATCTATTGTGTTTACAATTTCTGAAAAGACGAAATAATTGATTATAGTATGATTTTAATGTATTCGATTTACCGTCATTGTCATCGTGATTATGAATGACAACATATACCTTGCGTTTGCTGATCAGATTTCTTAAAATAGCCGAAACCCCAAGTTTAGAGGTGACTACATTCACATCAGCATTTGATTTTACAAATGTCCATAAAAACAAATAAACATGTTGAAAAACATTAGTAAAGTATTTGTTTAATCTAATGTCTTTTAATTCTACCTTAGAATTAGATTTGCTCAACATGGTTTTTAACTGTTCGCTAAAGAACAATTCATGCCGGTATCCACCAGTTTTGTTAATTCCAAAACTCAAATATTGAATTTTCAATGATGCAAAATAATGTAATTTTATCTAATTATGTTTACAGTACCACTGTAATCCCTACTTATACCTTCTAAATCAGTTGTTTTTATCATGTAAAAATAGGCATCTGACTTACATAAAGTACCGCCTTCGGTTCCATCCCATGATTTAGTCATGTCATTGGATTCATACAATTTTTGTCCCCAGCGGTTGTATATCATGATGTAATAACTTTTCATTGGTGGTCCTTTCACTGTAAACACATTGTTTTCTTCTGGCCCTTTTGAATCAGGAGAGAAAGCATCAGGTATATACAATTGGTTGATTGGTGTAAACATCAATAATTTCTTAGTTGAATCGACACAACCAGTTATTTCATTTTTTGAAATTAATTTTATAATGACAGAATCCTTTTGATATTGAATGTTGTGATAAAAATCTCTTTGGTCACTTACCCATTGATCATCTACATACCAATTTCTTGTAAAATCATTTCTGTTGTTATCTTTGATATAGACTCTAGGATATTCCCTGTTTAGTTTTAACAATGGATTTGTAATGATAATTCCTTTAGGTTTTGGGTTAATGAGGATATTATCCATAGTAGATTCAGCCACACAATAATCATTACTTACAACTGTCTTAACTCTATACAGTCCTGCATTTAATGAAATATGCGCATCAAATGGATAATCAAATTCTTCAATTAAACTGTCATTGACATACCAAAGTTGTTTAGTAATATCGGTGTAATTAGTACTTAATTTAAGAGGAAATGGCTCGCATACATTGGTTTGATAAGGCGTTGTAATTTCGCCCTTTGGCCCATCTTTTATGTGAACATCTACTTGTTTAGAGATATTACCACAAGCTCCATTAGTTTGAGCAGTATATGAAAATGTTATTAAGGGTTGTTTGGTGTCCAATAAATCTGGATAATAAATGACGTTGTTTGAATTCGGATTATTTATTTGACCATTTCCAGTTGTACTCCAATATCCTACACAAGAAGGTGTTGTATTTGAAGTCAATACTAGTGGCTCTCCTACACATAAATTTGTTTTGTTCAAAATTAGTTCAATTACTGGAAATTCTTCTACCACTATTTCATGGTTTTTAATCGAAGTACAACCTTCATTGTTTGTGTATTTAAAACTCAATTTACTTGTATTGCCTATTGCAGAGCTTACAATGAATAAGTTATTTGCAACGTTGGTACCATACCACTTTCCGTTTGATGGCAAACCAACTAAGGCTATGTTGTCATTGTTTTCACATACAGTTAATGTTTGTTCGATGTTAGTATTAATTGTTGGTGTATCAGAATAACTAATTTGATAATTAAATTGTTGGTTACAAACATCATTTGCTTTATAGGTTAAATCTACAAAATCTTTATTCCCATCATTCAGCAATAAATTATTTATTATTAATGAATTGTCTATAGTATAGTACCATTCGCCATTAAAATTCAGTGGAAGTTCAAAACTTTTGACGTTTCTACAAATGTATTCAGGTAATTTTATATTTATTTTCTCAGGTAATAGCGTATTGATAGTAATTTTATCTTCATAAATACATCCATTCTTATCTATTAATATGAAATTAAGGATGGCATTGGTTGCTAAATTTTTGTTGATGATTTCTAATTGAGTATTTTTAGCACTTAGCTCTGTTAAACTAATGTTACTATTGGTGGTTTCAAAACTAATGCTTGAAAATTCACTTTGATCAAAGGTAACGTATTCACTTAATGAAAGTGGAAAATTATGATTATTACAAATATCGATATTTTTCTTTGTGTAATTGAAGCTTGGATTTATACCTACAGAAATTTTATCTGTAACACTACATCCATTTTTTTGTAGAATTTTAAAACTAAACTCTGTGCTAGTATTGATTGCTGTATCAAATGGGAAATTTATAATTCTCTGATTAAAAATAACAGTATAATCATCGAAAGTTTTTAAATATTTTGGAGATATTTTAAACTTAACACCTTTGCATACTTGATAATTTGAACCTAAATCAAATTCAGGTATAATAAAATCTTTAACATCTATAATTTCTTCGAAAGTGGTTTCACAATAATTTATGTCACTAGGACTCATTATTTGTATTTTGTATTTACCTCCTTCAGTTAAAATGGCTTTAAAATTAAGTCCAGTTCCTGATTTCACAGTGACATTGTTAGCATCGATCAATGTCCATTTTGTTTTATTGTTCAATGGATTTAATCCTTTAAATGTTATTTCACCACAATTTTTTATATCGTAGGTAAAATTGATTTTTCTTTTAGGTAGTACTGTAATAACTAGGGTTTTTGAACTTATACCATTGATTGGACAATTGTTATCTTTAGCAACTAAAGTATAATAATGTGTTCCAGCAGGAATATTATTTTTTAATTTAATTGTATAAAAATTATAAGGAGCTGTATTAGAAAAGTTCCTTATCAAATCGATGTGATTCAAATCACCTATAACGTCTATTGTTACACTGTCTGGCAAACCACCAGAAATAGTGATATCAGATGTTAATAATTGAAACTCAAATTCATCACCTTGGCAAAGATTATATTCTTGATTTAAATTTATAAATTTAGGCAAATTGTTATTAAAATTTACCACTTCAGAAAAAACATCTCTTCTTGTTAATCCAGCTAAATAGATTTTCCCATTGATGTCTTTTTTCCATTCTTCACACTCTATGACTATTACTCCCCCTTGATTATTAATGATGGGTGTAAATTGTATATCACCAGACAAACTATTAAAATAAAATCCTTCAACAGGGTCTTTACTTAAATTAGGTGAACAATTTATATTCGTTCCAGCTGGTCCAGGACATTTTATAGAGAAAGGAAATTCATAATTTCTTGCTGATTCGTATGTTACTTGTTGATTTCTGTTAACTAATGCAGGTTTTAATTTAAATGAAAGTGAATCACCATCTGTGTTTTCAATCCCTAAACTAACTGAATTTGTTTGATTTTCAAACAATAAAAAAACAGGATCAAGTTTGAATTTAGTGCTTGTATTTTGGTTGTTATTGCAAATATTTAAATGACAATAATTGTAAAATTTTTGTTCTGTATAGGTCGGATTTATTGCCAAATTCCTTGATGACACATCGATTGAAATTTCAAAATCGCATTTATTCTGATTCAATAAAGATGTGAAGTCATATACTCCTTCAAATTCATGAACTTCATACCCAATATTCAAGTTTGAACCTTGCGTACATTTGCTTTTTGAAGAATAACAAACAGGCGTTAAATCTTTGATTATTGTTCTAGTGACATCAATTTGACCTAATGATAGTTGCGAATAACTTGAGCCATTAGCTCCCATTATTTTTAAATCTGGAACCTCATTACAATTTTGTTGATTATCTCCTCCTCCATTGTTATTAAACTTACATGAATTACAATCTCTATATACCTTTAAAGTAAATAGATATTTATTTCCACTGATGTGTTTGTAAGTAATTTCAGCACCTGCAATATGTGAAGCATATAAACGGCTATTGGCACTTATAAAAATAAGTGCCAATAACATGATTTTTAAACGATATAAATTGTTCTTCTTTTTCAATTCATGCTATCTAAGCAAAGTAACTGTCCCTTCATATTGGTATTCCTTGCCATCGTAGGCGGTAACTGTAATTAGCCATGCGTACACATCCTGTTGGCAATCGGCATCTCTGTATCTTCCATCCCAG
>CAYVDH010000017.1:0-34001 GCA_964450355.1 uncultured Flavobacteriaceae bacterium | reverse complement strand
TTTATTTAAATTCAAATAAACCATGAAAAAAAATTATCTTTGCCGCTTGGGAATATGACGACAAAGATTTCTATTGTAGATATAGCTACCCTGATTAAAGGTACTGTAGAAGGTGATAACTCGGTGTTTATCCAAAATGTAGGGAAAATAGAATCTGCTCAATCGGGGGATTTGGCTTTTCTTTCTAATCCTAAATACCTCAATCATTTATATACTACCAAAGCTTCTGTTGTCATTGTCTCAAACGATTTAATCATTGATAAACCTGTTGAATGCAGCATCATTAGACATCCAATGCCCTATTATGGATTTTGTGTTGTGCTTAATCAATATTTCAATCCACATCAAAATAGAGTGGGAATTCATCCTACAGCTATCATTGATTCTAGCGCTACCATTGGTGAAAATGTTTACATTGGCCCTTATGTTGTCATTGATGAAAATGCACATATAGACAATGGTGCTCAATTATATGCTCAAGTGTTTGTAGGTAACAAAGCAGTAGTTGGCAAAAACACCATATTGTATCCAGGGGTGAAATTATACAGCGACTGTCAAGTTGGAAACAACTGCATCGTTCATGCTTCTACTGTTATTGGTTCCGATGGATTTGGATTTGCTCCAACACCAGATGGGACTTATGCTAAAATACCTCAAATTGGTAATGTGATAGTTGAAGACAATGTTGAAATAGGCTCAAATTGCAGCTTAGATAGAGCTACCATGGGCAGCACCATCATCAGAAAAGGAGTGAAACTAGATAATTTAGTGCAAATTGCTCACAATGCCGAAGTAGGCGAAAATACTGTGATTGCTGGTTTAAGCGGTGTTGCTGGAAGTACCAAGGTAGGGAAACAATGTGTCATAGGTGCTCAAGTTGGAATTGTAGGTCACATTACTATAGCAGATGGAACTCAAATTGGAGGACAAAGTGGTATTCCTAAAAGCATCAAAGAACCTAATCAACAATTCATAGGTTCGCCAGCTATGCCCATTAAAGAAGCTTTCAAAAGTCAAGTTATATTAAGAAACTTGCCTCAAATTGAATTAAGAATAAGAGAATTAGAACAAAAAATTAAAGATTTGACAAAAGAATGAAACAAACCACATTAAAACAACCTGTTACCGTCTCTGGTGTTGGCTTACATACAGGAGCCAATGTGAATTTAACCTTTGCCCCAGCTCCCGAAAATCATGGGTTTAAATTTCAAAGAATGGACTTGGATAAACAACCCATCATTGAAGCTGATTGTGATTTAGTAGTAGATACTTCGAGAGGAACTACTTTAGAGAAAAATGGTGCAAGAGTAAGCACTGTTGAACATGCTTTAGCAGCCTTGGTTGGTTTAGAGATAGACAATGTGTTATTGCAAATAGATGGGCCTGAAATGCCTATCATGGATGGTAGTTCTAAGCCTTTCGTGGATAAAATATTAGCTGTTGGAATTGTTGAACAAGAAGCCGAAAGAGAATATTTCATTGTGCCATCAAATGTGCATTACAGTGACCCCGAAAATCAAGTGGAAATGGTAGCAATGCCCTTAGAAGATTACAGAGCAACTGTAATGGTGGACTACAACAGTCCTGTTTTAGGAAGTCAACACGCAACCATTACCAATTTAAATGAATTTAAATCCCAAATTGCTAGTTGTCGCACTTTTTGTTTTTTACACGAATTGGAGTTGATGATAAACAATAATTTGATTAAGGGAGGTGATTTAAATAATGCCATTGTTATTGTAGATAGAGTGGTAGAAGACAATGAAATGGAAAGGTTGGCTAAAATTTTTAACAAGCCTAAAGTTGAAGTTAGAAAAGAAGGTATTTTAAACAATGTTGAACTTCGATTTCAAAATGAACCTGCAAGACATAAATTACTGGATTTAATAGGAGATTTAGCATTAGTTGGTATGCCTATCAAAGCTCAAATTATGGCTGCCAGACCCGGTCATGCAAGCAATGTGGCATTTGCTAAAAAAATAAAAGCATTGATTAAAAAAACCAAGAAAAAAGTAATTAATGATGCACCGGTTTACAATCCAAATGTTAAACCACTTTATGATTACAAAGAAATTTCTAATTTTTTGCCTCATAAACACCCGTTTTTATTGGTAGATAAAGTCATAGAAAAGACAGCCAATAAAGTGATTGCAGTAAAAAATATCACAGGTGATCAATATTTTTTTAATGGACATTTTCCTGGAGATCCTATTTTCCCCGGTGTTTTACAATTAGAAGCCATGGCTCAAGCAGGTGGAATATTGATTTTAAGTGAAGTAGAAGATCCTCAAAATTACGCTACTTATTTCATGAAAATTGACAATGCTAAATTTAAAGATAAAGTAGTGCCAGGTGATACCCTAGTTATGAAACTTGAATTAGTAGAACCTATACGTAGAGGTATTTGTTTAATGAAAGGGAAGGCCTATGTAGGTGATAAATTAGTAAGTGAAGCAGACATGATGGCTCAAATAGTTAAAATTAAATAATTGGGGGGAGTAGATTAAAAAATTGTATAAGTAAAATAAATATGATACAACCATTAGCTTACGTTCACCCTCAAGCCAAAATAGCTGATAATGTTACTATAGACCCATTTGTAACCATACATAAAAATGTTGAAATAGGAGAAGGGTCTTGGGTAGGCTCTGGAGTTACTATATTTGAAGGTGCGCGAATTGGCAAAAATGTAAGAATATTTCCCGGTGCCATTATCTCTGCCATTCCTCAAGATTTAAAATTTGATGGAGAAGATTCATTAACTGTTGTAGGAGATAATACCACCGTAAGAGAATGTGTCACATTAAATAGAGGAACTAAAGACAGAGGAAAAACGGAAATTGGCGCTAATTGTTTAATCATGGCCTATAGCCACGTAGCTCACGATTGCATCATTGGAGACAATGTCATTTTAGCTAATAGTTCGCAAGTAGCAGGACACGTAGTAATTGGAGAAAGCGCTATTTTAGGTGGTGCAACTCTTGTACATCAATTTGTACACATAGGCAGACATGCCATGATCAGTGGTGGTAGTTTGGTCAGAAAAGATGTTCCACCATACACTAAAGCTGCACGTGAGCCTCTGAGTTACGAAGGTGTAAATTCCATTGGTCTAAGAAGACGAAACTTTACTCCCGAAAAAATTGCCGAAATACAAGAGATTTATCGTACTCTTTATGTAAGAGGATTAAACAACAATAAAGCCATTTCCTTAATAGAAGCAAATATGCCAGCAACACCTGAACGCGATGAAATTTTACAATTCATCAAAGCCAGCGACAGGGGCATCATGAAAGGATACATTTCAAAATAAATGAATTTAAAGGCCCAGAATTTAAGTAAACACTACAATTTTCAATGGGTTTTTAAAGACATTCAATTCAATTTAAATACTGGCGATAGCTTATCAGTTTTAGGGGCAAATGGTAGTGGTAAATCCACTTTGTTGCAAGTTATTTACGGCCTTGTAGAGCCCAATTCAGGGAAAATATTGATTGATGATTCTGAGGTGTTTGTTGAAAACAAAGTTTTTTCTTATACCTCACCAGCTTTATTGCTACCAACTGAATTCACTATAGGAGAACTACATTCTTATTATCTCCAATTAAACAAATTATCAATCAGTCTTGATGATTTTTTAAACCGATTAGAATTAGAGAAAAAACAATGGAAAAAACCAATTAAATATTTTTCATCTGGTCAGTTGCAAAAGTTGAAAACAGCATTGTGTTTATTCTCAGTAAGCCCGATATTATTATTAGATGAGCCTTTGACAAACATGGATAAAAAAGGGGAAACGTGGTTTGATAACATCGTCAAAGAAATTCAATTGAATAAAATTTTAATTTTTGCTGGAAATACTGATAGCGAGACAAAATGGAGTAAACAATTAATACAACTTTAATTGTATTTGATGCAAACATTTTTTGTTTCGGTGAAAAAATTCATAGCATAATATCCTCCCTCTCTTCCAACACCACTTTGTTTTACACCTCCAAATGGAGTTCTTAAATCACGAAGTAACCAACAATTAATCCATACTATGCCACTTTCAATTTTGGAAGCCACTTGATGTGCTTTTGTTAAATTTTCTGTCCAAATTGTAGAAGCCAAACCATAAGGAGTGGAGTTGGCATAATCCAACACTTCGTCTATGTTATCAAATGGAACTAAAGTGGCTACAGGTCCAAAAATTTCTTCTTGATTGGTTTGACAATCATTATTTAAGCCTTCAATAAGAGTAGGTTCAATGTACCACCCATTTTCAAGTCCTTGAGGTTGATGTGGAACACCCCCTGTCAATATGGTGCCACCTTCTTTTTTGGCAATTTCAATGTAAGAGAGTACTTTCTCAAAATGCATTTTACTGACTATAGCTCCTACTTTGGTATCTTCAGACAAAGGATTTCCAATTTTCAATGCTTTAACTTGCTTAATCAATTCGTTCTTGAATTTTTCATAAATTGGTTTTTCAATAAAAATTCGCGAGCCACATAAACATATTTCACCTTGATTCTGAAAAGTAGAAAGAACAGTCGTTTTAACTGCTTTTTCAAAATCGCAATCATCAAAAATGATGTTTGGGTTTTTACCTCCTAATTCAAGTGATAATTTTTTAAACATTGGAGCAGCAACAGAGGCAATGTGTTTGCCTGTTGCAGTGCCGCCTGTAAAGGAGATAGCTTTAATTTTTGGATGGCTAACTATGGCATTTCCTACACTGTTACCCAATCCATGTACAATGTTTAATACCCCTTTAGGAAGTCCTGCTTCATTGCATATTTTTCCTAATAAATAAGCAGTCATAGGAGTGATTTCACTTGGTTTGGCTACCACACAATTTCCTGTGGCAAGTGCGGGAGCAATTTTCCAACTGAATAAATACAAAGGAAGATTCCAAGGACTAATACAACCAACTACACCAATGGGTTGTTTTAAAGTGTAATTAATCGCAGTATTTTCCATGGAATGGCTATCGGATGAAAATTGAATTGCAGCTGTAGCAAAAAATCTAAAGTTTTGAGCAGCCCTCGAAATTTCTGCCTTTGCAAGCCAAAGGGGTTTACCTTGATCAATGCTTTCAGCTTTAGCTAATTCTAAGCTGTTTTCATCTATCAATTCAGCAATTTTATTGATGATTTTAAATTTTTTTTCTGCGGGTGTATTGCTCCAATCTTTGAAAGCGTTGGTTGCTGATACGAATGCTAATTCAACATCTTCGTGGTTGCTATCTGGTATTTGTGAATATATTTCACCATTCGCAGGGTTGAAGTTATTTAGCCATTTGTTATGAATTGGAGCGATGTATTCACCATTGATGTAATTTAAAATTTGTTCCATTGTATTGCTTTTGCAAAGTAAAACAAAAAACAATTGACTTTTGTTGAATTTAATTCATGATTTTGAATTTAATTTGCAGTAACTATTATGCTGACTAAAGAACAAATTGCTAAAAGAATTGCTCAAGAATTAAAAGATGGATATTATGTCAATTTAGGAATAGGAATTCCTACATTGGTAGCCAATTATATTCCTGAGGGAGTAGAGGTGGTGTTACAATCAGAAAATGGATTGTTAGGAATGGGTCCTTTCCCATATGAGGGCGAAGCCAATTCCGATTTAATCAATGCTGGTAAACAAACAATTACAACGGTGCCAGGTTCAGCTTTTTTTGACAGCGCTACTAGTTTTGGTATGATAAGAGCAGGTAAAGTGGATTTAACTGTACTTGGAGCTATGGAAGTAAATGATAGAGGGGATATAGCGAATTGGAAAATTCCGGGTAAAATGGTGAAAGGCATGGGCGGAGCTATGGATTTAGTTGCCAGTGCTAAAAACATCATTGTTGCTATGCAGCATGTAAACAAAGCAGGAGAATCTAAATTGTTAAAAGAATGTAGTTTGCCAATTACAGGTTTAAACTGTGTAAAAAAAGTAGTGACGGAATTAGGAGTATTTAATATCAATGAAAATGGTTTTGAATTGATTGAAATTGCTCCATCTGTTTCTGTAGATGAAGTGAAAGCAAAAACGGAGGGAAGATTAGTGATATCTGGTCAATTAAAAACCATTGATATTAACTGAAGTTATTGAGGTTTGTAACCACTTTTTTGCAATATTTTTTTAGAGTCACTTTCTTTCATTAATTGTTCTAAAGTAACTTCATTGTTGTTTTCCATGTATTTTCTTATCAATTGCCAGCCTGCGTATTTGCCTATCATAGGTGGTGCATCAGGAGGTACATTTGCGGCAATGGTTTTAGGACCTTCTTTCAAAAGTTTATTGTATCTTACTTTATCTATTTCATAGAGATATTTGTCTTTGACAATGAATTCCCATATCATTTTTTCTTCTTGTTTGCACCAATTTAATTGTTCTTTGGTGTAACCTATTTTAAATTGATCTTCCAATTCAGGGAAAACTGCATCTAAGCAATAAAGTAATTTGCCTTGATACAGCATGTCATCTAAATAGTTTTCGCCTTTGTTATATCGTTCAAATAAGTCGTGAAAATGAGCTAACATGTGATAAGGCGCAATGGTTTCTGGAGTTAAATTAGGTTTCCAATAGTTTTCTATGTCTGTGAATTCATACGGTCTAAAATCTTTGCCCATGTGCATATCCAAACCTATGCAGATATACCCTTCACCTACAGCATTCATTGTTGAAAGCGAAAAATTATTTGTGCAAGTAATTATTTTTGGGATGTTTTCTTTAGGAAAATGGTATTTGAAATAGCGATAAGCAGTATTTAAATGTTTTTCTTGTTGATTAAAATCCTTGTATTTCTGCTGAACTAAATCATATACTTTTCTTGCATTTTGGTCTTTTTTAAACAACATTAATTGTTCGAAAGCAAGAGCACTATCGCCATTAAATCCTAAAACACCTTGTGTGTAATCATCAATAAAATAGCCATATTTTTCTTTGAATTCATTGTATTGGGTTAACTTGTTGTCGAATAAATCTTGCTCAAATCGAAGAACTTTTAAATCAACTTGAATATCACTAATATCTACCTTTAATTTGTTTTTTTGACATTGTGTGAACAATAAGATTAAAAATAATGCAATTAGGGTAGTGGTTATTTTAATTTTTTGTCTCATTTTTGTTGCAAATAAATATAATTATCATGAATAAAACGTTTAAATCTATCCTTTTATTGAGTTGTTTGTCTATTTTTTCTATTTCGTTGATTGCACAAGACGACAGAGACTTTAGACTGGGGTTTAAAATTACTCCAGGACTTAACTATGTTAAAAACAAAACATCCAATGTTTCAAACAATGGAATGGGAATTGGATTTTCATTCGGATTAATGGCTGATGTAAAATTAGCTGAAAATTATTTTTTCTCACCAGAATTGATTGTCTCTTCAATGACTAATAATGTGAAACTTAAAGACACAGCTCAACTTACATTAGCCAATACCACTCCTGGAGGATATTATAATAAAGTGAGCTATAAGTACAATTTAAAATACATTGAAATCCCTTTGTTGTTTAAATTCAGAACTGGTGAAACAAATGGCATTAGATATTGGGGACAAGTAGGTGTAGCTCCTGGTTTTATCATTGGTAGCAATGTCACCACTACAGCCTCTAAAAACAATGGGGCTTCAGATTATCCAATCAGTGAAAAATACATTCCAAACGTTGGAGAGAATGATAAGTTTGATTTCAAACAATACCAAGACAACATCAATGTATTAAGAATGTCTATGATATTAGGTTTGGGTATTGAATACAGATTAAGCGGTAATACCAGTTTGTACACAGGATTTAGATTCAACAATGGTTTTACAGATATGTTAAACGATAAAAAATCAAAAGCAATCAACAACGTCATTGGTTTAGAAATTGGTTTGTTTTTCTAAGTAGATTTTCTTTTTCATTAGAATGAAAATTGCCCTTGCTCAATTAAATTATACCATTGGAGATTTTATTGGCAACGCTGAAAAAATAATTCAATCCATTCAAGAAGCCCGAGAAAACAAGGCTAATCTGATTGTTTTTAGTGAATTGTCTGTTTGTGGTTATCCCCCAGATGATTTATTGGATTATCCTCATTTTATTCATCAATGTATTGATTCATTAAACTCCATAGCACAGCATACTATTGGAATTACTGCCATAGTGGGTTGTCCTACATTGAATAAAGAAGAAAAAGGCAGAAGATTATTGAACTCTGCTTGCATATTAACCAATGGTAAATGGGTAAATACAGTAAGTAAAACATTGTTGCCAACTTACGATGTGTTCAGTGAAGCTCGCTATTTTCAAAGTAACGAAGAATTTCAATGCATAGAAATAAATGGAGTTAAAATGGCAATCACCATTTGTGAAGATTTATGGGACGAAATGGATTTCTTTAGTTACAAACAAGATCCATTAAAATTACTAAGTCAACATCAACCTCTATTAATCATTAATCTTTCAGCATCGCCATATAACTCAGGTAAAGAAAAAACAAGATTTGAAATCCTAAAAAATCAATGTTTGCAATTTAACCTGCCAATGGTATATGTCAATCAGGTAGGTGCGCATACAGATTTGATTTTTGATGGCAATTCATATTACATCAATAATGATGGTACTATTGGATTAGAATTACCTCCTTTTCAAGAATCACTTCAATATATTGATACTTCAATTGCTAACACTTCTCAAGATAATTTTTACGAAGATAGAATAGAAGGTCTGTACAATGCATTGGTTTTTGGTATAAAAGATTATTTCAGAAAAATGAATTTTAAAACTGTTGTTTTAGGTTCATCAGGAGGAATAGATTCAGCTCTTGTACAAACTTTAGCAAGTCATGCAATTGGTGCTGAAAATGTAACTGCGATACTTATGCCATCTAAATTCAGCAGCGAAGGAAGTGTTTCGGATGCTGAACAATTGTCAAAAAACTTAAACAATGCATACCATGTCATTCCTATCAAAGAAATATATGATTCATATGAAAATACATTAAGCTCAGTGTTCCAAGGTTTGCCATTTGATGTCACCGAAGAAAACATTCAAGCCAGAAGCAGAGCTGTCATTTTAATGGCATACAGCAATAAAAAAGGAAACATATTGTTGAATACCAGCAATAAAAGTGAAATGGCAGTAGGTTATAGTACTTTGTATGGAGATATGTGCGGAAGTCTAAGCGTTATTGGAGATGTTTACAAAACGGATGTCTATCAATTAGTTAATTACATCAATAAAAAACAAGAAATCATCCCTTGGAGTATAATCAATAAGCCACCAAGTGCTGAATTAAGACCGAATCAAAAAGACAGCGACAGTTTGCCAGATTATTCTGTGTTAGATGCCATTTTGAAATTATACATTGAAGAGTGTAAAAGTGCTCAAAACATCATTGAATCTGGATATGAACAGATGGTAGTTGAGAAAGTAATAAAATTGGTAAATAGAAACGAATACAAAAGATTTCAAGCACCACCTATTTTAAGGGTAAGCAGCAAAGCATTTGGCAGGGGTAGAGTGATTCCCTTGGTTTCAAAATGGTGATTTATTATTGATTAAATGGGTTAAATTGGGTCTTTTTCGACCGAATATTACTTAGATTATACCACTTATTACTTTATTACCTATTTTCTAAAAAACTTCATTCTATTTTGTATCATTAAATCATTACAAGGGGTGATGATGAACAAAAATAAAAAGAAGTAAAAATGAAAAGTTTAATTAATTCAGTCCGTTTAATGGGACATGTAGGAGCTGCACCTGAAGTAAAAAGTTTTGACAACGGTGGTAAAATTGCCAGATTAAGATTGGCAACAAATGAAAAGCAAAAAAATGCCAAAGGAGAAATTACAGAAATTACGTATTGGCACAATTTAGTATTTAGAGGAAAACAAGCAGAAATCGTAGAAAAGTACGTAGGTAAAGGGGAGAAATTAGCCATAGAAGGCAGTTTAATTAACCGTGATTATGAAAGTAAAACCGGAGAGAAAAAGCAAATAACGGAAGTGAAAGTTCAAGAATTTGAGTTTTTAAGCAGTAAGAAAAATGCTCCACAAGTTCCCAAAGTCGAAGATGTTTCGGATGATTTGCCTTTTTAAGTAAATTAAAAAAAAGTAGTAGTTTTTTTTCATATAGTAACCAAAATAGCGCTCTTGTTCAAGGAGCGCTATTTGGCTTTATAGACGAGAAAATAATGAATGTTGTCTTTAAAATGGTAGGTTATGTCTAATCCCCATTTTTTTAATCCTCTGGTGGTGGTTCTGAACCCGGAGGAGGGTTTTTACCTTTTACTTTGCTCAATATTGATTTTTTAAACTCTTTTTCTGTGTGATTCAATAATGCCACTTTCTTTATAGGAAGTACTTTTTTGAATTTTATAATGTATTCCTTCAGTAAATTGTTTTGATCGTCTTTTAATTTCAGCATGGCATTTAAGTATTCTTCAGCTTTTTTATCGTCCATAAATACTAAGCTGTTAGGTTTGAATTTTTTGTTAAAACTGTCTCTTAATGCTTTGTCTTTTTGCTTGTACTCATCGTACAATGGCCAAAATGCTTTTTGTTCAGCATCGCTTAAATCTAATTTTTCGTTGAAATACTTTTTTCTTAATTCATTGATTTTAGCTTCTTTCGCTATTTTAGCTTCTTTCTTTTGTTTATTGGGTTTGGTTTTTTCGGTTTGTCCATTTGCATTCATGCTTGAAATTATCAGTAAAATGAAGGCAATTAATTTTAAATTTTTCATGATATATAGGGTTTTAATGGATTTATATTTCTAATTCGTCTTCCTCTAATGGGTCGTATTCTTCTTCTAATTCTTCAATGTCTGTTTCGCTTATTTCTGTGTTTTTGACTTCGTTGTTTGCAAATTCTATTTTGTATATCGAATCAATGGTTTCTTCGTTGATTAATTCTTCAAACTCATCATCGCTAATTTCAATTTCATTTTCATATTGGGCAAGTTCCTCATCGTTGATGGAATCAAATGTGAGGTTGTCATTATCTTTATTGTTGAAAATTAAATACGAAAATCCAGCAATAAGAACCAATGAAGCAGCTATTTTTAAACTTGTTTTTTTCCAAATATTAAAAGCTGGTTTTTCCTCATTTTTAATTTTTTCTAAAACAATGGAATTGAACTTCTCAAAATAGCCATCAGGTACTTGAAATGGATTGTTTTTATACTCGTTATTTAATTCTTTGTTTTCCATTTGTAATTGTAAGACTTATTTAAATGAAATAGGTTTAATTGTTTTCTAAAAATATTTTAATTTTTTCAACAGCATGGTGGTAGTTTGCTTTTAATGCCCCTACCGAAGTTCCAGTTATTTCACTGATTTCATCGTATTGCAAATCGTCAAAATATTTGTAATTAAATACCAAACGTTGCTTTTCCGGCAAGGTCAATAAGGCTTTTTGAAGTTTAGTGCTTATCTCATCGGAGCTTAATAATTTGTTGTTGCTAATTAATCCGCTGTAATGTCCGTCTTTGTCCAGTAAATCATCCATGGATACTAACCTGTTTTTTTTGCTCAACAATGTCAACGATTCATTGTGTGCTATTCTGTAAATATAGCTTTTTATGGAACAGTTGAATTTAAAACTATCAGCGTACTTCCATAATTTAATGAACACTATTTGACATACTTCATCTGTGTCATCATGCGAAATTAAAATTTTGCGAACTTGCCAGTAAATGCATTGTTTGAATCTGTTAATCAACTCATTGAAAACTAATTCACTTTTATTGTTGTCAACAAATAACTTAAAAAGTGCTTCATCGTTATATTGATTGTATTTGTTGCTCAACTTTTTTTACTTAGACTTTTCAATTCTCTCATAGTTTAATTACAATCATAAATTATTTTAATAAATTCTTGTAGTATATTTGCTTTTCAAATGAGAAGGGTCAAAAATACTGCCACAAATTTTGTTTTTTTGATTTCTATCATGTTTTTTTCTTGCTATGCAAACCAGTCAAAGAATAATTCAGAATTTTTAAATCAAATCAACAATAAACGCATCAAAGCTATCATTGCTTTAAGTATTGATTGTCCAATTTGTCAAAAATATCAAGGCAGTTTTTTACCCATGATTAAAAAATATCAAGACAAAGTCGATTTTATTTTTTTATTTCCCAATCAAAATCAAGATGCTGCATGGAATGTGTTTTGCAACTACGATTCACTCTTTTTATATTCAAAGAAAACTTTGGCTTTGGATTCTGATTTTCAGTTTCTCAAAAAGTGGGGAATTACAACAACGCCACAATTGATAGTTCTTGATTCTAACAACAAAAAAGTATATTCAGGAAAAATAGACAATCGTTTTGAATCGTTAGGTAACGAAAAACCACCTAGTGAAAATTATTTAGAGAAAGTATTAACTTCGCTGTTGGAAAATGAGCAAATTAAAATTCAAAATACTGAGCCTGTTGGTTGTCTTGTGCAGTATTAGTTTTTTCATCAATTCCTGTTCAGATTCCCAAAATGTAAATTTTGCAGAACACGTTGCCCCAATAGTTCATAAACATTGTACTCCTTGTCATCGGGTAAATGGTGGTGCCCCATTTCAATTGATGTATTTTCACGAAATCAGAAAAAAAGCTAAAATGATTTCTCATGTAACTCAATCGGGGTACATGCCGCCTTGGCCTGCCGATCCTAACTTTTCACATTTTATAGGAGAAAGGATATTGTCCGAAATAGAAAAGAAAACATTGAAAGACTGGTATCAAAATGGTTGTAAAATGGGAGATACCAGTGATATTAACTATCCTCAAATAAATGACATGGTGACACAATTAGGAAAGCCAGATTTAATTTTACCCATTAAAAAAATAGAGGTATTAAATGACAATAGAGATAAATTTTATATCATTAAAATTCCATACAGCATAGCTAAGGATACCTTTGTTTCTGCAATAGAATTTGTTCCGGGTTTGCCTCAATTGGTTCATCACATGAATGGACATTTATTTCAGTTTAATAACAACACCAATCCTTTCGAAGGCAATGTGTTAGCTGACAAAGAATCATCTGAGTTTTACAACCAATTCAATGCTTTAAAACTTAATAACTCTGATGGTTCCTTGCCATACCGAATTCATTCTGTTGTCAATTATTTACCCGGCACATTTGGGGTTAAATACCCTAGTGATTTGGGCGGTTTTACTATGACAAAAAATGGTGCATACATGGCTTATGATATTCACTATGGGCCAAGTACTAAAACATTGATAGATTCTTCAAAATTGTATATTTATTACGCCAAAGAAAAACCGAAAAGACCCACATCGGAATTGATGTTAGGGACCAATGGAGTTGCGCCCATAGAGCCTCCATTAGTAATTCCTCCAAATAAAATAACCAAACACCAAACCCAAGTGACTATATACAATGACATCAGCATACTTACCATCAACCCCCATTTGCATTTACTAGGGAAATCATTTAAAGCGTATGCTATCAAACCCAATGGAGATACCATCAATTTAATTCACATTCCTAAGTGGCAATTCAGATGGCAGTATTTTTATACGTTTAAAAAACCTGTAAAAGTGCCCAAAGGAAGTACAATTATTGCCATTGCTGATTTTGATAATACCACTAAAAATCCAAATAACCCCAACAATCCACCAATTCAAGTAAGTGAAAGGCTTGAATTTAATGGTGCAAGCATGAGAACTACAGACGAAATGTTTCAATTTATAATCACATATTTGCCTTATCAAAAGGGAGATGAAAACATAGAATTACAACCATGAAATCACTAATTGGATTATTAACTACACTTTTAATTTTGATTGCTGCAGTATTTGCAATTGAGTTTTTACCAAAGTTGAAAAAGCCCAAAATGATTCAAATTGAAGACAGCAAGGGTGGTTTAGACATGGTAATCAAAAATTATGGAAAAGACATAGACAGTTGCGCTGATTTATTTGGAATTAAACCTGAGTTTTTAAAATCGTTAACGATGCTTGAGTGTTCAGGGAAAAAAATATTTGAAGAAAGGTTTGAGCCGCATGTGTATGCCAAATTGAAAAAAGTGAAATTTGGACAATTGAAACAATACGAGCATGTCACACCAGAAATGTTGATAGATGCAAATGATGAAGCCTTGAAAAATTTAGCAAGTAGCTGGGGGCCCTTTCAATTGATGGGTTACAAGTGTTTGTTGTTAGGAATTAAGATAAAAGATATACGAGGTGAGAATGCAGTTTATTATGGTGTTAAATGGATAGACATGACTTATGGAAATTATTTAAAGAAAAATAAATTTAAAGATGCTTTTCACATACACAATGCAGGAAGACCTTACCCAATTATAGGCGGTCCATTTACTCACGACCCTAGTTATTGCGACAGGGGTTTGAAATACATGGATTACTTTAAAAGAAACAATTAAGCCATTTTACGGATGGTTCCTACGGATTTGCCTTTGCTTTTAGTATCGCTTTTTACATTGGTGTTTTTTACCACTTTTTCAACTTTAGCTTTAGTTTCAGCTTTAGCTTTTTCTTCAGCTTTGCTCTCCTCTGTTTCCTCTTCCAAAGATTTTTTAATCGATTCAAAATTCAAGTTGCCTTTTAGTAAATTGTACCAATTGGCAAGTTTTTTCATGTCAGATAAATAAATTCTTTCGTTGTCGTAATTTGGTAATACTGTACCTAAAAAAGCTGTAAAAGATTTGTCATCGGCTTTTTTATCAGGCACTACTAAGCCATCTTTCTCTTTATCATTGATTGATAAAAATATTTTAGCTAATTTTTCTTCACCGTCTATTGTAAACATTGCAATGTCAGCTATCATAGATACTTTAGTGGTGGCTGAAGTAGGGAATTTTTTACCAGTACCATCTAGTGATTCAACGATTAAACCGTTTTTGTGTTGACCTATTTTTTTGTACAAACCGGGCATTCCGGCAATTGCTAAAACATCATTTATTTCCATTTGGGTGCAAATTTCAACAAAAATTTAACAATTCAAAGATTTTCCTTCAATGTTTTGTCATAGTTTTGCAACAATTTATTCATATGAGCAAAAAAATATTGATTTATGGACTCGCATTTGGCAGTTTATCGGCCGCATTAAGTTACATTTACTTCACTTCTAGTATGTATAAACAAGGGATGGGAGTAAACTTGTTTTTTATGCTTTCGGAGTTTATAATTATACCAACCATTGCCATTTGGTTGTTTTTAAAATCTTATAAAGTTGAAAAACCCGAAGAATTCATCATGGGTCGAACCATTTTTCTCGGTTTTTTTATCAGTGTGATGATCAGCGCTACAGTTTCTTTGCTTTTTTCTTATATGTTGCATTTCAAACCTTTTTACATAGAGCAATTGATTCAATATAAAATAAAATTAGTGAACGAAAGCGGTGTTGCTTTGAAAAAAACACCTGAAGAAATCAAAGCGGCTTTAGAAAATATAAAATTCTCTTATACTGGAAAAGCACAACTAACAAATCAATTGTTTACAGGTGCAGCAAGAGGTCTTTTGGTTTCTGCCATCATATCATTTCTTATGAAAGCCAAAATGAATACAGCCAATGATGATAACACCAAAATAGGGAAATGAAAATTCTTGGTAAAATAGGGTTTATTTGGTTTGCCATTTGGTTTGTATTGAGCTTTTTGTTGCTATATCCTTTTTTTATAATAACTCTTTACAATCCCAAATGGCATGAAACTGCCAATAAATTAAGAAAATTATGGGCTTGGATTTTGATAACAGTCAGTTTTTTAAGACCTAAGATTAAAATGAATAAAGGAGCTTTTAACCAAGCTTCTGTAATTGTATGCAATCACACTTCATACATAGATATTGTAGCTCTGGGATTAGTGATGCCATCTAAAGTGTCGTTTATGGCAAAGCAGGAATTAGCAAAAATTCCTTTGTTTGGTATTTTTTTCAAAACAGTTGACATAGGAGTGAACAGAAGCAGCATAAAAGACTCACACAAAGCATTCACTATAGCCCAAGAAAAACTTAAATCAGGAATCAGCATTGTCATATTTCCCGAAGGAACAATTTGGGACAAAGTACCTCAACTTAAACCGTTCAAAAATGGGGCATTTAAATTAGCTATCGATGCTAAAGTGCCAATCATTCCTGTTACTTTTTATAATAATTTCAGGATTTTACCCGATATGAAAACAGAGTTTTATCCCCATCAAATGAAATTCAAGGTTCATCGTCCCGAAATTACCAGTCATCTAAAAGATGAAGACAGTGATGCATTAAAAAATAAAATTTTCACTATCATTGAAAACGAATTGATAGAAAATAAAATCATATAGAAATGAAAATAACAGAAGAAAAAATTAATCAATTAGCTCATTTGGCTCGTCTTGAATTCTCAGACTCAGAAAAAGTTTCCATAAAAAAAGATTTAGAAAAAACCTTGGAGTTGTGTGAAAAATTAAATGAAATAGACACCGAAGGCGTGGAACCCCTTATCTACATGACCAACACTACCAATGAATTGAGGGAAGATAAAATAATTGAAAGCATTACCAAGGAACAAGCATTAGCCAATGCCCCTAAGAAAGATTCAGATTATTTTAGAGTGCCTAAAGTGATTGAACAATCTAAATAATGCAGCACTTAATAGACATCAAGGGCATTAGTAAAACCTACAAAGTAGGCGAAGAAATCATACAAGCATTAAAGCAAGTAGATTTAACCATAGACAAGGGCGAATATGTTGCTCTTATGGGTCCATCAGGCTCTGGTAAATCAACATTGATGAACATACTAGGATGTTTGGACTCGTTTTCTCAAGGAAGTTATGTATTAAACAATACCGATGTCAGCAAAATGTCTGACAACGAGCTTGCCGAAGTAAGGAACAAAGAAATTGGTTTTGTGTTTCAAACTTTTAATTTATTACCTCGCATGGATGCTTTAGAAAATGTAGCATTGCCTTTAGTGTATGCAGGGTGGAATAAAAAAGACAGAAATGAAAGAGCCGAAGAAGTATTGATTCAAGTTGGACTAAAAGATAGAATGTTCCACAAGCCAAATGAATTATCGGGAGGGCAAAGACAAAGAGTAGCCGTAGCAAGAGCTTTGGTGAATAATCCGAGTATTTTGCTTGCCGATGAACCAACAGGAAATTTAGATTCTAAAACTTCCATTGAAATCATGAAACTGTTTAGAGAAATTCATGAAAATGGAAATACCATCATACTAGTAACTCACGAAGAAGATATAGCACTTAATGCAAAAAGAATTGTAAGACTTAAAGATGGATTAATTGAAACAGACAACATCAATGAGTTGTTTGAACAAAATAAACTTAACATTGTTTAATCGAATTGATGAAAATATACACTAAAAAAGGAGATAAAGGTGAAACTTCGTTGATAGGAGGAGTTAGAGTACCTAAACACCACATCAGAATTGAATCGTATGGAACCGTTGATGAATTGAATTCAAACATAGGCATGGTAAGGGCTGGAGTGAAAGATGAAATGAATACCAAAGTACTTGCCGAAATTCAAGATAGATTATTCACCATAGGTAGTTTGTTAGCTTCTGCACCACAGAGCAACATGATAGTTCCTGATTTGCTCGAAAGTGATATCACCTTATTGGAACACACCATAGATACAATGAATAACGAGTTACCTGAACTAAAATCATTTGTATTACCAGCAGGCAGCATTGACATTTCTTATTGTCACATGGTCAGATGTGTATGCCGCAGGGCAGAGAGATTAGTGGTTTTGTTGAACGAAAATGAAGAGGTTCACCCTTTAATCATTCCATATTTAAATCGTTTATCTGATTACTTTTTTGTGTTAGCAAGGTATGTTGGATTAAAACAAAACGTTTTAGAAGTTGCTTGGAAACCAAGAATTTAGAGTTTATATTCGTGGAGTTTTGAGTAAATCAGATTTTTTATCAATTAAAAACTGGTCGGATGACGACAAACCTAGAGAGAAGCTTATAGAAAAAGGCAAACAATCTCTTAGCAATTCGGAATTGTTAGCTATTTTATTATCCACTGGTACCAAAGAGAAATCAGCATTAGATTTAGCTAAAGAATTGTTAGACTTAGCCAATAATGACTTGAATCAATTAGCGAAATTGAACATAAAGGAATTGTGCACAGTAAATGGAATAGGGCCAGCAAAAGCAATTACAGTAATTGCAGCAATAGAACTTGCGGGTAGAAGAGAAATGAATTCTATTCAAGAAAAAAAGTTCATTAAATCAAGCAAAGATGCTTATGTATTGGTGAAAAACCATTTGATGGACTTGAATCACGAAGAATTTTGGATAGTATTACTGAAAAGAAACAATGAAATAATTAACAAACATCGAATAAGTGAAGGTGGGATGAGTTCAACAACCGTAGATCCAAAGAAAATTTTCAAACTAGCAATACAACACGGAGCATCCAGCATGATTATTTTTCACAACCATCCATCGGGGAATTTGCAACCAAGCGAATCCGACTTGAAATTAACAAAACAGTTAAATGAAGCTGGTAAGGTGATGGAAATAAGTGTTTTAGACCATATAATAGTTGCCCAAAATTCCTTTTACAGCTTTGCAGATAACAGCATGATGTAACATTTTTATATTAAATTCGTTATAAAAGTATTAACTTTGCAAATTCTCAACATGCGTATTACATTATTTACAGTATTTATTTTGTTATTTGTGTCTTGTTCGGAGTACTCTAAGGTAGTAAAAAAGGGTACAAACGACCAAAAATATGACATGGCTGTGGCAATGTATAAAAAAAGGGATTACAACCGCGCATTACCTTTACTAGAAGATTTATTAGCTATACACAGAGGTAAACCAAAAAGTGAAGAAGTTTATTACTATTATTGTTACAGTTATTTTGCTTTAGGTCAATACCAATTAGCAGGATATCATTTCAAAAATTTCACTGAAAATTACTACAACAGCAAACACATGAAAGAATGTAGTTACATGTATGCACATTGTTTGTATAAAGAAGCTTTGCCTTATTATTTAGAACAATCTGAAACTGAAAAAGCCATTTCAGAAATGCAATTGTTTTTAAATAAATACCCCGATTCAACTTACCGTGATGAAGGCAACAGACAAATAGAAGAATTAAGAAACAATTTAAAAAGAAAATCCTTTGAAAATGCCATGCTTTATTACAAGATTGAAGATTATAGAGCAGCCAATGTGACATTCAAAAACACATTAAAAGATTTTCCAGACGTCAGTAACAAAGATGAAATTGATTATTACATAGTTAAAGCAGCATATTTATACGCCAAACACAGTGTGGATGAAAAAAAAGTAGAAAGGTACAACGAAGTGTTTAAAGAGTACAAAGATTATTTGAGCCAACACAAGCCCACGGATAAATATTATGCCGAAGTAGTGGAAATCAATCAAAAAGCAGAAAAAGAATTAAACAATTTTATCAATAAAAATAAATAATAGTCAAATAATGAAAGAACAAAAATTATCTCCAAGTGCTGAAGCTAGAAACTTAAGCGATTTAGAAGGAGCAACTGGTAATCTGTATTTATCTACTGTAATCATTGCAAAAAGAGCCAATCAGATATCTTCACAAATTAAAGAAGAGCTTACCAATAAACTTTCTGATTTTGCTGCTGAGCATGATAACTTAGAAGAAGTACACGAAAACAGAGAACAAATAGAAATAAGTACTCAGTACGAAAAAATGCCTAAGCCAACAATTTTAGCTACTAAGGAATTTTTAGACAAAAAAGTTTATTTCCGTTTGCCTAGCGAAGATGAGGCTGAAGGATAAAAAAATACTATTAGCAGTTTCAGCCAGTATTGCAGCTTATAAATCTGCATTTTTAATCAGATTATTAGTCAAAGAAGGTGCACAAGTAAAAGTCATTATGACTCCTGCTTCAAAGCAGTTTATTGCCCCAGTGACATTATCTACCCTTAGTAAAAACCCCGTTTTATCAGACTTTTATATCAACAATTCAGGTGAATGGAACAACCATGTAGAGCTTGCTTTATGGGCAGATTTAATGGTTGTAGCTCCTGCATCAGCAAATACCATAGGTAAAATGGCAAATGGACTATGTGATAACTTACTTTTAGCCACTTATTTTTCTGCAAAATGCCCTGTGTTTTTTGCCCCAGCTATGGATTTAGATATGTACTTACATCCTGCCATTCAATACAACATCAACAAATTAGTGTCTTTTCAAAACACACTTATCGATAGTGAAGTGGGTGAGCTAGCCAGTGGATTAACCGGTAAAGGCAGAATGGCAGAACCCGAACATATACTTCAAACCATACTTCAGCATTTTGAATCCTAATTATTATCAAAGTAAAAATATTGTCATAACTGCAGGACCAACGTATGAAAAAATTGATCCTGTGCGTTTTATTGGCAATTATTCAAGTGGAAAAATGGGATTTGCTATAGCCGAAAAATTATCAGAACAAGGTGCCAATGTCACTCTAATCAGTGGTCCTACCAATTTGGAAAATCCACATAAGGACATACAATTCATCAGAGTAGAATCAGCATTAGAGATGTTTGCCGAAGTGAAAAAAGCGTTTGCAAATAGCGACATTGCTATCATGGCTGCTGCTGTAGCAGATTACAGACCAGCCGAATTCAGCGAACTGAAAATAAAAAAAAAGGAAGATTCATTTACCTTACAATTGGTAAAAAACCCAGATATATTAGCCTATTTGGGCGAAGTTAAAAAGAATAACCAATTGACCATTGGGTTTGCATTAGAAAATTTTGATGAAATGGAAAATGCCAAAAAGAAATTAATCAATAAAAATGCAGATGCTATCGTTCTTAATTCTTTGAACAATTCAGGTGCAGGATTTCAATACGACACAAATCAAATTAAGATTATTTTAAAAAATGGACTTATTTTTGAATTTGAATTAAAAAACAAACAATTAGTAGCCCAAGACATTATAGAGTGCATAGCAGAAAATTTATGAAACCAAACATCAAAGAAATTTTAATCCTCCCATTTTTGTTATGCTGCATTTCCTTTGCTCAAGCACAAGACATGGATGCCACAGTTACTGTCATACATCCTAAAATTCAAATATCCAATACCCAAATTTTTACATCGCTACAAAATTCCATTTCTCAATTCATTAATCAAACTAAATGGAGTGCTGATCAAATATTGACTATCGAGCGGTTCAAAATGAACGTGTTGATTGAAATTACCAATTATTCCCAAAATTCAAATGATTTTGCAGGAACCATACAAATACAAGCTACCCGTCCAGTATTTGGAAGCACATACAACACCGTATTGTTTAATCAACTCGATGAAGAATTTACTTTTCAATACCAGGAATTTCAAGCCATGGAGTTTCAACAAAATGCCAATGTTTACAACCTGACAGGAGTGTTGGCTTTTTATGTCAACATAGTGTTGGGATTAAATTACGATACTTATTCATTAGAAGGTGGAACTCCCTATTACACCAAAGCAAGAGATATTTTAAACGCCAGTCAAAGCATTTCAGGGTGGGGACCTAAAGACGGTAAATCCATGAAAAATAGGTATTACCTCATTGATAATGTAACCAGTGAAAGGTACAAAGTAATGAGACAAACCTTGTACGATTATCATTTAAATGGCTTAGATGTTATGCATCAAGATGTTTCTAAAGGCAGAGATGCTGTGTATAAATCACTAGAAAATTTTCAGGACTTAGCAAGAATTTTCCCAAACAGCATGCTCATTAAAGTGTTTTTCAATGCTAAATACAAAGAATTAATCGAAATATTCAAAGAAGCACCAACAGCAGATAAAACCAAAGCTATAGAATTGTTGTCACGACTTGACCCTGCAAACAAACAATTTTACGATAAAATAAAATCATGATGCCATGAAAAACAACGATTTGTTATTTACTGATAACATCAACGTCACCTTGATTCAATGGCTAAAAAAAACAAACAAAATTCCTTTCATTCTGGTAGATAGCAACACCAAAAAACATTGCTTGCCATACCTTGAATTGAAATGTCCAGTCATAGAAATTAAAGCAGGTGAATCAAGCAAAAATTTTGAAAATGTGGTTTACATCATTGAAAAATTAATTGAATTCAAGGCCAATAAACAAGCAGTATTAATTAATTTAGGGGGTGGCGTAATTACAGATATTGGAGCCTTTGTAGCATCGGTATTTTTAAGAGGAATCGATTTTATACATGTGCCTACCACCTTGTTAGGCATGACAGATGCTTCCATTGGAGGTAAAAATGGAATTGATTTTAAATCCTTGAAAAACTATGTGGGAACAATTAATTTTCCTAAAAAAATCATCTTTTATTTGCCATTTTTGGATACTTTAAATCCAAAAGAAATGAACAATGGTTATGCTGAAATTTTAAAACTAGGATTCATTTGTCAATCTAAAATACTTACTACTCTGAATCATAACAACAGGCTTAAATGGATAAAAGCAAGTGCCTATTCAAAATTGAAGTTGGTAAACAAGGATGTAAAGGACCAAGGCATCAGACAATTATTGAATTTTGGACACACCATAGGACACGCCTATGAATCTTTTTGTTTGTCAAAAAACAAAGCCATTCCTCATGGAATAGCTGTTGTTAAAGGAATGCTTACAGAAATTGAAATTGCTGAACTTTTTTTTAATTTAAAACAATCAGAAGCCAATAAAATGAGAGAAATTATTTTTCAATATTTTAAAGAATCAGCTTTGTCAAAAAAACAGATGAAAGACATTGCTCCATTTTTAACTAAAGACAAAAAAAATTCTAAAGATTTAATTGCTTTTTCATTGCCTGTTAAAATAGGAGAGGGCAAAATTCAGTGCACAATTCCATTGAATAAATTAATCAATCAATAATTCCTTTGATATTAGATTACAGGCATATCAATAAAATAGAAGGAAATTGGATTTTACCTGCATCTAAAAGTTTAAGCCATCGATATTTGATAGCACAAGCCCTATCCAAAGTCGATTTTAATTTGCAAAACATTTCCGAAAGCAATGACACTAGTGTTTTAAAAGAAAATTTAGCTTTAGAAGAGGCGCCTTTTTATAGTTTTAAAGATGCTGGAACTCCATCTAGGTTGTTTATAGCTTATGCCTCATTAACAGGATTGAGTGGTGTAATAGATGGAAATGAAGAACTGAGAAATAGACCGTTTTCGCCACTGTTAAAAGCACTTCAAGATTTAGGGGCAGAGTTTGAATACCTTGAACACGAATACAGTTTGCCATTGAAAGTTAAAAAAACTGTAAATCTGTTAAAAAATGAAGTGACCATAGATAACACGTTTAGCAGTCAATATGTAAGTGCATTGATGATGATTGCTCCTTATTTCAAGCATGGTTTAACTATTCATTTAGAAAATCAATTGACATCTATCTCATACATCGAAATGACCAAAGAGGTGATGAAAAATTGCGGAATAAAAGTGGAATTTTTGAATCAAAAAATTTGTGTTGAAAATGGGAATTATAAGCCACCTAAGAATGTCTTCATAGAAAGTGATTGGAGCGCAGCTTCGTATCCTTTGATGTTTGCCGAAGTATTGAACGAATCCAATTTGTTTCTTCCAAATTTGTCTTTGAATTCTGTTCAAGGAGATAAAGTTGTTTCAAAGTTCTTTAAAAACATACATTTTATAGAAGAAAATCATGGTTTGAGAATCATTAAATCCAAAACAAAACAAGGTCAAGATAACGAATACGATTTAATAAACTGCCCTGACTTGTTTCCAACGCTATTATCCACTTTGGTTTTTAAAAAAGTGCAATGCAAATTAAAAGGAATTCAAAATTTAAAATTCAAAGAAAGCGATAGAGTGGGTTCTATGCTATTTAATTTAAAAGAAACTGTAAAAGTGAATGTAGGAGAAAATGAATTGGAAATTAACCACAATGATTATTTAGACGGTGTAAATATTCCTTTAAAAATAAATTCATTTAAAGACCACAGAATAGCCATGGCAATGAGTTTGTTTTCTCTGAAATACCCAATAGAAATTGACGATGTAGAAGTGGTGAATAAATCATTTCCTCGCTATTGGGAGAATTTAGAAAAAGCATTAAAACGGTCATAAATAGGTCATTATTTCATCATAGTTCTGTCATTTTTAAGTTTTTAAAAGAGTGGATTTAATTTTCTTTGTAATTTTGTATTGTTCAATTAATCAACAACTCTTATGAAAAAATTTTTACCTATCCATTCTATTTTATTGTTCTCTCTTTTATTGGTATTCAATACAACCAAAGCACAAGCTCCAGTTGCAGATTTTAAAGCTTGCAACTTAGTTATTGAGGTATATGATCAATTAACACTGACTGATTTATCTACCAATTCACCTAACCAATGGGAGTGGGATGTCTATGATTCATCAGACTTAAATGATATAAAAAGCATTAACACAGGATATGTAAATCCTGATCCAAATAGCAATGGTAAGAATGAATATTCTCAAAATCCAACTTTTCAATTTGATTTACCAGGGTGTTATACTGTAAAACTGATTGCTAAAAATATGAGTGGTTCATCACAGCCGATGGTTAAAACTTGTTTTGTACAAGTGATAGACCCATATAATATTTATTTAGGTTATGGCACCTACTTGAGTGGATATAATTATGGAAAAATCATAGACAATGGTGGAACAAACTTGAATTATTCAAACAACCAAGGAATAGGCACAAAATCCTATTACAAAATTTCGCCAAGCAACAATCAAAACATCACCTTGGAATTTAAACAAATAAAATTAGCAGATGCCATGGATAGCTTAAACATTTACGATGCTGATACCATAGTGCCTAGCAAACTGATAGCCACCATTAAAAATTCAAATAATGGCACATATCCTACTTATACTTCTACCGGGTCTAAAATGTTTGTCATTTTTTATTCCAATGGGTCTGGAATAGACAGTGGTTTCAATGCCATATTTTATGCAGGAGAAAACAAAGTGGGCAACATCAATAAAAACATAAAAACTGTTAAAAATGTGGTGAATCAGCCATCGGTGTTTGTGAATACCAATGGAACTTATTTCATCAAAAATTACAAAAGAGAATGGTATGTCAATACTGTATTACAGCCACAATACATCGATAAAGACACCTTGTTTTACACCTTTAACAACACTAATACTTACACCATTAAGTTAAAATTGACCCATGTATGCGATTCGGTTTACAATACTACCATTACAGGCAACAACACTTTAAATGTGAATGACATTTCATTGAACAATTTTACCATTTATCCAAATCCAGGGGGAAATACATTAACCGTGAATCTGTTTAATGATGCCAACATTGAGCATTATACTTTGAAAGTGTTTTCCATGACAGGCGATTTGGTTAGTTCTTATACAATTAAAAATGGCGATAGCATAGATGTTTCAGAATTGTCAAATGGAATTTACAATTTATCTATTAGTAATGCCTTTAATAGCAGCACTATACATTTTAAATTTGTAAAGAATTAAAATATTTTGCTTAATCTTGTCGTTTACAATCAACGACAATGCAAGTAAATAAAAACAAAGTAGTAAGTATTACATACACATTAACTTTAACAAATGGAGAAATTGCAGATACTGCAACTCAAGAGTCTCCTTTTGTTTTCATTCATGGGATAGGAGCAACCTTGCCTCATTTTGATCAGAATTTATCAGACTTAAAAGCGGGAGATTCTTTTAATTTTGATTTAAGTGCTGAGAATGCTTATGGAGTTTCAAATCCTGAGTACAAAGTAAACATTCCTAGACAAGTTTTTGAAGGAGAAAATATTCCAAAAGACATAGTTCAAGTTGGTAACATGGTTCCCATGCAAGACAATTATGGCAATCCAATGAATGGAGTGATACTTTCATTTAATGATACTGAAGTATTAGTAGATTTCAATCATCCATTGGCAGACCAAGCTTTGAATTTTCAAGGTGAGGTATTGTCTGTAAGAGAAGCCACGCAAGAGGAGTTAGAGCACGGACATGTGCATGGTCCGGGCGGACATCACCATTAATCAAGAAGGTTCAATCAACGACATAGAGCACAGTTTCAAAACAGATGAATTCTCAATGATTTTTTTTGGGCAGCAATCCCTCGCCCTTTTGGGTCCGCTTCGCTGCCGTGCTGCATTAACATTTCGCACCTGCCCTTATCAGGGCATCCATCGGTCTCGGGCTGCGCTGTCGCCAGAGTAGGGGTGGGTTTGAAAGCCTTTTTTAAATTCTAGGCTTAATGGACATTTTTAATGGTAAAATTCTTTGAAAGCCTTATTATATCTAGCTTTGCACAATGTCAAAGGTTATGAATAAAAAAAGTGCTTTTATTGTGGAAAGGGTTTTGTTCAAAAATATGGTCTTGTAAAATCAGTTCAACAGGATAACTTAACTGGTAACGGTCTGCACCTACCCGAAGGGCGGGACAGTAGCAGCAATTGTAATAAGATGTAAAACTATAAAATAAATACAATTTATCCAAATATAATCAGAAACTCCGCCTTTCGGGTAGGTATTGTTATGGCAAATTATTCTTTTATTTTCTGTCTATTATTACTTCTAGTTTTTTTGAAAAATCAGAATATCGGTCGTCTTCAAATAGTTGTGTCCTAACTTCTTTTAACTGTTCTATTATTGGGTCAGGAATATTATATCTTGCTCCCATAATTTTACTTCTTTGAGTCACTGTGTAATTTTGATGTTCTTCCTGATGAGCCTCAATTGTATTCACTATGTCAATCATTTCTTTTAAAATATCAAAAAGTTCTTTTGTTTCGCTTGATATACTGCTATAAAAGTGGATTTGCTTCAGAATGTCGATAGGAATTGCGTATCGCCAATTTTCTATTGAATTTCTATTGTAATGATGCCAGCCACCTATTTTGAAGTTTCTTATAATTATTTTTTGAAGAATTATCGTGTCCATCGATACGGGTCTGTCACTTGAAAATGCCTTTTTTACACTTGCAATTTGTTCCACAGAGCTCTCACTTATTTGTTTTTTTAAAATCTCAATGGTCTTCACATCAAAGGCTACCCCATATTTTTCTTTTGCAATTTTTATTTCTTTGTCAATATAGTTGTATTCGTCTTCAAATTTTTGGTGGTAGGCAGAATTAAGTATTTCTTGATTAACGTTAGTTGTTAATTTAAGTGTAATTGCTATCAGTATGCAGAAAAGGAGCGAGAGGAAAATCCATTTTCCAGCTTGGTAAACAAGTCTAACAGTAAACCAACTTTGCATAAATACCACAATTGGCATTAATACAAAAAGTATCCAATATTCTTCATACAGGTTTAAATGATTGTCGTAACCAGGGGTTCCGAATAAAACAATTGGAAGGATAGTGCCAAATCTAGATATTATCATAAGGATTATCCAAAAAACCAAAATGGCATTTGTAACTGAAAGTTGTTTATAAATATTGTCTTTTCTCCGATTGTGATTTTTGTTCAGCATCCAAATCCAAATGGTGATTGAAAGTCCCAATACTGTTGAAATGGTGGAGAAAAAATAATTGAAAAATAAAAGTTCAATGTCTTTCAAAATCAGTAAGTCGGCCGACAAACTTGTAATTAAACGAAGAGCTTCTCTTGAATGATTAAAAAAAAATGAAATTGAAATTGCTGAAAACAGTCCTGCAACAATTCCAATCCAAAATCTCTTTCGACCGATATTCTGAATAGATATTTTTTCTTTTCTAAATCGAATGTTACTCATTTAAATCAGTAATTCTTTAGTGTGTCAATTGTTTTCGGGTTTTGCAAAGTTGGGGTTTAAAATGCACTAAGTCTCAGCTTAGAACAAATATAAGTGAAAAGTACGAATGATGAAAATGGCACTTCAGCCCCAATTTCTCATAACCATTATTGGTGGCTGGCTTTTTATTCTTTTAATTGTCAAAATACTTTTTTATTATGGTCTGTCTTTTTACTTTTTGAACGCTGATTATTTCGTTTATAAATTCAGTCATAATATGTTCGTCAATTTTGAGTTGGCTAACTTGTAGATTCATCTTTTGAGCACCAATTGCTTCGTTAAGCTTTGCCGCCCATTTATATAAATTCTTCTTCATTTGGTATGATTCGTCAAGTTTTAGAGAAACAAATTTTTGTTTATAAATGTCTAATGGATATGCTCCTTTGATTTGTTCCCACATAACTTCATCTTGTTTTGTTGTTCTGTCCCAAATTCCATTTTCTGTTATGATAATTTGTGGTCTTCTGACAAAAGTTTTGAAAAGTCCAACTAGAATACCAAGTCCAAAAAAACAAGTACAAACACAACCCATAATAAAGTCAAAACTCCCAACGGGTTCTTTCGATATAGCCCAAATTCCAATTAAAACAAAAGTGGTTGATAGTGCAAATATTTTTAGACCCTTTAATGGTCTTTTATAAAGTTTTATTTCAGTCATTTTGCTGGTTTATTGTCATATTGTTAACGTGACTCTCAAAATTGCCACTAACTTACTTGTATTCGAAATAAAACAGTATTTATCTCTTCATTTTATGAGTATTTGTTATGTTTATCTTCTCAAATCTTAATGTTTTCTTTTTCATGTTAGTGTCTTAATTTCTACAAATTTAAATCTTTAAAATGAGATTTCATATAGGTAAAATTGCCTAGAAGAATTGTTTTTTTTAAAATTGGGTTTAATGAACATTTTTAATGGTAAAATTCTTTGAAAGGCATATTGTGTCTAGCTTTGCATAATGTCAAAGGGTTTAAATTTTAATAGAGTTGTGGAACTGTTACCTGTTGTTAGAAGATCGATTTTTTTAATATATACCTCGGTAAAAATCTTTTCCTAAATTAATCTGTTCGTTTTCTGATTTTACTAGTTCTAATGCGTTAAAAATTTTTAATTTCAATTGTTCACTATAATCTTCTTCATTAATTAATGATGCAATTATTTCTGAAAGTAAATCCTTGTCTATAATATTATCTGCAACAGCTACTGCAATGTTTTCCATTTCAATTATAAATTTATCTATAAAGAACTCTAGCCCATTTACAGCTAAAAAGAATGCTCCTATTGCTATTGAAGTTCTTTTATTTCCATCATTAAATGCATGGAATTTATTAAATGAAAAAACTAAATGCGTTAACTTATTTTCAAATGTTGGGTAATAATCGTCATTTTGTATATGAGTTAATGGACTATCAATGTTCCCAAAATCTTTAATTCCAGATCTACCTCCGGAGATTTCTATAATTTTATTATGAATTTTTATAGCATATTCTGAATTAAAAAAAATAAATTCCATATTATCGGTCTTTTAATCTTTTGAATACATCTTTATTATCTTCTAAGCGTTTTTCTAAATCCATGCTTCGGTCACCTAAAAATTTATCATAGTCATCTGAACTAACTTCGTTTACATACTCTTTAAGTTTCAAATGTAAAGCATCTCTAAATGCGAGGTCTCTGCTTGCCATCAAACTCCTAGCCTTTTCCCTAAGTGGAATCAAAGTAGCCTCTGTAAGTTGTTCATATTTTGCAAATAGCAGGCTAGCTTCGGAAAGACCAAGTTTTCTTCCTAGCCTTTCATATTCAGTTTTAAGATAAATAGAAAAACCATTTTCGTATCCTGCAATTAAATCAAGAATTTCTGAATACATTGTGCTGCGAACACTTTCTTTAGAACTTAGTTTTAAAATATGTCGATATTCTTTAGAATTTTCTTTAAATATACTTTTGTAAATTTTGTCAGTTAGTTGAGCGTATTTAAATTTATTTTCAGTTATGTAGTAATCCAAGGAGTTAGTAAATTCTTTCCTATAGTTATATTCTCTAATTGCACTAGGTAAAAATTCTTCCTCTCGTTGATTAATAAACTTGGTTTTTCCTCCAACTTTTTGATTTAACACGTCAATTACAATATCTAATATCGCAGAACGTAGAATTTGTGCCTTTTCTGAACCTGTAAGTAGCATTCCAACATTTAAAAATGATTTAAACGTAAAAACAGCTAGTTGAGGTGCTTTTAACAAACCAACTAATTCATTTTCAAATGATTTAACCATGTTCCCGACATTTGTGTCGGGAACATAAATACCATTGTTTATTCTATTAACAAATTCTGTAATTTTATCTTTAAAATCTTTTAACTTAGACCCAATATAAATTTCATAACCACTTTCAACTAATTCGTCTCTGTTTTTTTCTACAATTCTCTCAATTGTACGAATGTCAACTTCGAAATATTCAGCAAGTTGCTGTTTTGTAAATCGAAATTTTCCGTCATGTTTAAACCCAAAAAACCCAATTTGTTGATATACTTCTTGTATAGCAATATTGTTGTTTAATATGTTTTTTCGGTCTAAATCAGAGTTAGTTAAATCTTTTGTCATGTTCAAAATTAAAATATTTTAGCTAGTTTTCATGTTTGATTTGGGTGTCTGCCAACTTACTTATTTTCAGATTAAATACCGCTTATCACTTCTATTTCATGTTTATTGTCCAAGTCTATCTTCTCAATTCTTAATATTTTCTTTTTCAAGTTAGTGATTTAATTTCTACAAATTTAAATTTTTAAAGTGAGATTTCATATAGTTAAAATTACTAGAAGTAATGTTTTTTAATTTCTGGTTATAATTTTTGCTTTAAAAAAAATTTGAAAGGAATTATGGACAAAAAAATGAACATATTGATCTATTTATATATAGAGTCATTGGGAGAAAATAGTTTGTAATTCTTGTTCCAATAGGTGTCAATAAATTCAAATTTGTCTTCATGTTTTTTTATGTATTTGGAATATGTAAGTGTTTTTATTTTTTTGGATATTTCCTTTTTAGGATTAATGATTTTTTCGATTTCGATGTATTGCTTATTTTCTTTTATGTCTTCATCACATCCTTGTCCATATATTCGACCTAATGATATAGCCTTGTAATTTTTAATGTATATTAAATTACTTGCCCAATTCATGTCTGAACAACCTGCAACTTCATAAGAATAAAAATATTTTTTATTTGTCTTTAAAGGTTCTAAATAGGGGTAAAAACTTAATTCTTTAACGTAAGTGAAAATGATAGATTTAGGATTGAATAAATAGACCTCGTTATATGAAAAATTATCTGTTTGATAAAAAACAACATCTAAATATCCATCTTGGTTAAAATCGTTAAATTTTACTTCACTGTTATCATATAAGTCTAAAGAATCTTTAATAATCAATTTTGAATTTCTTTTAATTTTCAAAAAACAAAAATAATTGTCGATGTATTCTACCTGAATGTCAAATTTTATGTTTTTTATTCTAATTGTACTATCCAATATTAAAATACAATTCTTTTCCTGATGTTTCAATAGTTTTAATTTCTGTAAAGAATCAAAATAGCTGGAATAATTAATGATGTCGTTTTTACAGTTGTGATTTGCGTCAATGGCTTTATTTTTGTTGTTTTTACTTGAGTTATTTGGGGTGCAACTGTATAACTGTATGCAAATAATTAATAATAAATATAAACGGTATTTAGTATTTTGTTTTTTCAATTTAGACCTTAAAATTGTATCAAAAATAAATAACTGAATTTTTTAACTGTTATCAAATTCATGCTTGTTTTTTAAGAAGCTGTAAAACTTATGACCTTGTTGTTCCCAGAACTGCTGTTGCCTGATGCATCAATGATGTTAAATTGCACATGGTAATCGGTTCCGCTTTCGAGATTGAACGCTCCTGAACACATACCATAGCCTACCTTAATTTCATTGTTGTTGGGAGTTACATAATAGGTTTGTGTTTTGCCTGTTTTTAAATTTTTTAAAATTGTTTTAATCATAAGCTCTGAACTGTCCTTGGCTTTGAATTGAAAATTGACAAAGGATTCAGGCCCACAGCCATAATAAACCAATGTTTTGCTTTTGTACTTGGGTTTAGAAATGAGAATTGGTTTTTTTGTATCTGCAGATTGATTTACTGTATAACTAACGGTTGAAAAATCAAATGTCATGTTTGTGTTTAAACTGTCTATTGCCATTTGGTATGTAGTTCCTAATTCAAGTGTTTTTTCAGGTTTTAGTTTCGCTATACTGATGTGTTTATCACCTTTTAAGATTTCAATAACAATTAAGTTGATTCTTTTATTTCCAGATTTTAGATAAATTTGATGTTTTTTATTTAATTGTTTGATTAAGGACTCACTTGTACCATAAGCTTCAATGAAAAATAAGCTGTTTGAATGAACTGTTTTTGACTTAGGGAAAACAGATATGTAAGATTGTTTACAATCAGCAAACAGCTTCATGCTTAGTGTTAATTGAAGGCATATAAGCAAAATAAATTTCATAATACAAAATTTGAATGGTTGAATTTGTCAAACAAATATATCAATTTTTTAACCAAATACTATCATGGTGGTAGGTTGAACTTTCTTCATGAGCACAACTGCATTCTAGTTTAATTGGGTTGTTAGGGAATTGTTTTTTATAAAGATAAATTCTTTGACTGAGAGTAAGGTGTATTAATGGGTCATGGTATTGATTTAACATCAAACTTATATTGAGTAAAGGGTCGTGGATTGGTGGTCTCCAACCATCGTAAATGCAAATTCTTGTGTGATATTTAAAGTGCATTCCTACTATTTTCTCTGTCATGTAAGAGTTTTTGAGTGTTTGATTGTTTCTAAGGCTTTCCACAATATTTTTACAGCATGTTTTGTAATGTATTGAAGAAGAAATTGCAATACCAATAGAAATGATAAATGAAAGAAGAAAAAGAGTTTTTGATAGTTTATTTTTGGGTTTAATTAAATGATGGTAAATTAATTGGAAAATGAAAAAATGTGGTATATAAATGAGTAAACCTATACCTATGAAAATAAAAATTAAACCCATAAAATTTAATTCTTCAAAAAACATAACACAATAAATGCAAATTGAAAAAGTAAAGCCATTAATAAAACTATTCATGTTGATTAACCAATGGTTGTTGAGAAAAGGTGTAGTAATTAAATTGATAAAACAAATAATAGATACAATACATGCCCAATCTGTAGGAATACAAAAAGCTTGGATTTGGGTATTAAAATAAATTGCTAATACTATCAAAAAGGTGTTTAATAAAGCTAATCTAATAGGCTTTGAGAAATAATGAAATGTGGTTTTTAGTATATAATTTAACTTTTTCATTGAATTTGGCTTTAATTTTTATTTAATTTAATATAGTATTTAATGAGTTTCCATTCTTCATTTTTAGTTAAATTCTTTTTATTGATGATGCCAACTCCTTTGAATAATTGATATTGAACAGAATCTCCATTTTCAGTACAATCTTTGTTGTCAAATACTGTAATCTTAGTATTGTAATACACATTGTCTAAGGTAAAGTTTTCTTCGATGGCAGTTATTTCTGTATAACCCAAACTTGAACAAGAACTTCTTCTTTCTCCAACTGTTAATGGGTTGTTGTTTGGCTTAAAAATAAGATAAGTATAACTTCCTTCACCATTTGTAATTCTTTGCAGTTTACAATTTTCTGTAGAAGAAATAGAGAAATAATGTTGATTATTTAAAAATATTTGAATAAATTGTTTTTTGGTATATGGCGCATTCTTTGTTTTCTCAGATTCAATATAAAATATATCAGATTTTGTTACAAATTGACTATCTAAATCTTCAGTTTGCACATTTTGATATAACCACCATGTGCCTGTATCAAAAAACATCCAATCTTTTAATTCTTGTGAAATATTTCTCATTTCTGGTGTACGTTCGTCTTTGCATCCCCAATATAAAGTAATGATTAAAAATTGTACTAAAATAATTTTAGATTTCATCAAGAATACAAATTATGAATATTAAATCAAATATAATGGTATTTGTTCACTATTTTATTTTTTCACTTTGAATCAAATTGGCCTTCCTTTCTTATTGATTAACCATGTATAAATAGATTTTATTTAAACCAAAGTAAATTCATTCATCATGTCAACCCTTCGGTGTTTTGATTCAACATTGTCATTGTTTTTTCTAATCATATCACCCATTCTGGGTTATAGAGTTTGCTTTGTTTTAAT
>CAYVDH010000016.1:0-34161 GCA_964450355.1 uncultured Flavobacteriaceae bacterium | reverse complement strand
TAATTGCTTTGAACTCATGTTCAAACAGCGCTCAACAAGAGAAAGAAGAAGAAAAAAAAGTTGACAGCACTATTACTGCTCGCTTAAACCAAGATTCTATAGATGCTGCAAAACGCGAACAAGAAGACATGCTAAAGGAAGCTGAAAGTCAAAATAAAACAGATGAGCATGCTGGTCACAATCACGATGATCACGCTGGTCACAATCATTAGTAAATAGATAAACTTATCAATGGAATTTATTTCCAAAGCAATTCAACAATACGCTGAAAAACACAGCGATATTGAACCAGATTATTTATACCAATTAAATAGATACACACATTTAAATGTGTTAAAACCTCGGATGTTAAGCGGCCAGTTGCAAGGCAGATTTATTGCCCTGATTAGCCAATTAATAAAACCCGAATTTGCTTTAGATATTGGAACCTATACAGGGTATTCAGCCTTGTGTATAGCCGAGGGGTTAACACCTAATGGCACTGTCCATACCCTTGACAACAATGAAGAATTAATGCATTTCTTTAATGATTATTTAACAAAAACGCCTTTTCAAAATCAAGTTAAAATTCATTGTGGTGATGCCATTGACAGCATACAAAAATTAAATCAAGAAATTCCTCATTGGGATTTAGTTTGGATAGATGCAGACAAAGAAAATTATTTAAATTATTATAAAAATACCATAGATAAACTAAGATCAGGAGGAGTCATCATGGCAGACAATGTATTATGGAGCGGTAAAATTATTGAAGAAATTGATAAAAAAGACAAAGACACTTTAGCTTTAAAAGAATTCAATGATTATGTATTGAGTGATGAACGAGTAAATAAAGTACTTTTGCCTATAAGGGATGGCATCATGATGATTTTAAAAAAATAAATTCTTTGATTGAATTATAAGGTGTAATTTTGACCCTATTATGTCGTCTTTGAATCAAAATGGAATACAAATAAATAAATACATTAGCAATTCTGGTTTTTGTTCGCGAAGAGAGGCAGATAAACTAATAGAACAAGGAAGAGTAACCATTAATGGTAAAATTGCATTAGTCACCAACAGAGTATCTGAAAACGATAGGGTTGCTATTGATGACGAGAGAATAAAAACAGTAAAAAAAGAAAATGTCTATTTGGCTTTTAACAAACCAGTTGGTATTACTTGCACTACTGATGAAAAAGACAAAACTAACATCATTTCCTTTATCAACTATCCCAAACGAATATTCCCAATAGGCAGATTGGATAAAGATTCTGAAGGTTTGATTTTGCTTACAGACGATGGAGACATTGTAAACAAAGTATTGCGAAGTGAAAATGAAAATGAAAAGGAATATGTAGTTGTTGTTGATAAAGAAATAACAGAAGATTTTCTCAATCAAATGAAATCTGGTGTTCCTATTTTAGATACGATCACCAAACCATGTAAAATTAAAAAAGACAGCAATAAAAAGTTCAGAATAACTTTAACTCAAGGATTAAACAGGCAAATAAGAAGAATGTGTCATCAATTGGGTTATGAAGTAACTTCACTTAGAAGAGTTAGAATAATGCACATTCAATTAGGGGAACTTAAAATTGGAAAATGGCGCAAATTATTACCTGCAGAAATAGACAAACTGAATCAATTAATAAAACATCAGACTGCTGCACCAATAAAAGCAAAGCCAATTAATCCCAAAACCCAAAAACCATTTTTTTACCCTAAAAATAAGAGCATAAAAAAAGCAACCCGTAAATAGATTGCTTTTTAAATATTTTTTTGTTGAAATATTAGTTGTCTCCTAATCTAACTGGAGATTTAGGCTTTTCTACCTTTTTAACAATGTTACAAGAAATAGTTAAATAGTAAGTACCAACAGAAGTTTCAACAGTTACGTTTTTAGTTTGATTGCCACTTTTACCAGCTGAGTCAAAAATAGCTGTAACACTGCCTTGTTTTGTAGGCAATACTGGTTCTTTGCTATAACTTGGTACAGTGCATCCACAACTAGCATTTGCTGATTTAATTTCTACAGGTTCACTGCTGTTATTTGTAAATGTAAAAGTATATTTAGCCTTGGTCCCTTCTGTAATGTTTCCAAAGTCGTGAGATAATTTAGCCCAAACAATTTTATCTTCTTTTGGGGATTCAATATTTTTAACCTGTTGATTAGGTAATAAAAATGAAAAGATTAATGTAAGTAATGATATCATATGTTTATTTTTTACAAATTTTGTGCCGTAATGTTATTAGTTATCAGATTTTTCAACATTTGCATTTATTTCAAGGAAATATGCTCCAAGATTGGAGTATACAGTCACAGATTTTAAGTGTTGACCAGTTTTACCTTTAGAGTCAAATCTCACTGTAACCGTACCTGATTGATTTGGCAATACTTTAGTTTGTGTCCATTGATTGGCTAAACAACCACATGAACCTTTCACATTTTCTATCTGAAAAGTATCTTTAGACAAATTAACAAAGGTAAAAACTGTTTCAACAACTTCACCTTGTTTAATGGTACCAAAATCATGACTATTTTTATCCCATTTGATGGTAGGGTCAATTCCTTTCATATTAAATGAAAAGAAAATGAAACTAAAACAAATGAATGAAATAATTGATCTCATTGAAATATAAAAAGCACCTTCAATTGTTTAAATCAAAGGTGCCAAGATTATAAAATTTATTTTTTAAGGTTTACAGTTCCAGAAGGTTGAGGATCAATTGGAGCTTTAGGAGCCACAAAGCAAGTAAATTTTACTTCCATGGTTCCATTGGCAGTGTTTAATTTTACAGTTTTACTTTGAGCTCCACTTTTTCCTGCAGAATTAAAGCCTACTTTAATGTCGGTAGATTTTCCTGGCATGATTGGCTCTTTAGTGTATGTTGGTTCAGTACATCCGCATTCCACATTGTGACTTGTGATGATGATTGGTTCTTTACCAGTATTGGTTAATACATACACTGTACTTACTTGATCGCCTTCATGAATGTTTCCGAAATCATGTGATGTTTTATCAAATTTGTAAGAAAATGCTTCTTGAGTAGCAACAGGTGTAACTGGAGTAGTAGCAGTTGTTGTTGTAGCAGTAGTTGCTGCTTTTTTAGGAGTTGCTTTTTTCTTTGGTTTTGGTTTCATTGAGGTTAAGCCTACAATGACAACTAAACTTAGGGTGTAAAAAAATATTTTTTTCATGGTATATAAAATTATTTGGTTTTATTGTTAGTTGCTTTTGGTTTGTTGCTGCTAGTAGCTGAGTTGTTGTTTTTTACTTTAGCATCATTTTTTTTAGGAAGATTTTTCTTCCCTTTAGATCCTTTTTTTGGAGTATTTGCAGCAAGTATTGAATCTTGATCGTGTTTCCATTTGTTGTACTCTGTTACACCTAATACAACTCCTTTGATGGTCAACATGGTAGTTCCTTCTGATGTTACTACAGTTACATTTTTTTCAAAAGAACCAGAGCCTGCTGCATTGTATGTAGCTGTTATAAGTCCAGAATCACCTGCTTGATATTCACCACCTTTCCAATTTGGTGTAGTACAACCGCAAGAGGCTTGAACGTTATTTAATGTGATTGCTCTGTCACCCACATTTCTGAATGAAAAGGTGTAAGAAGCTGGAGTTCCTTGAATTATGTTTCCGAAATCATGAACAATTTTATTGAATTTTACAAATTCAGGATTTTGCCCTGGAGTATTTACAACTGGACTAACTGACATTGGCGGACTAGGAACACCTGGCTGAATTGGCATTGGTGGCATAGTTGGAGTTTCTTGAGCTTTAGATAGAATCATAAAACTAACTGAAAGTAAAGTTGTTGCGATAATTTTTTTCATGTCTTTTATTGTGTTATAATTATTTTATTTCAAATTTTATACCAATTTTAAAAAAAGGTGCTTCAAATATAGGGATTTACTAGTAAATTTGAAACTTTCTTAATTAAAAAAAGTTTTTATTGAAACCAGCAGTAACTCCAAAAAAACATTTAGGACAGCACTTTCTCAATGACAAAAACATTGCAGAAAAAGTTGCCTTGCTTTTTAAAAATGACCAAAAAATGACAACCATGGTCGAAATTGGACCAGGAATGGGGGTTCTGACTGACTTTTTAATAGCCAATTTTTCTGATGTTGTTGCAATAGAAATTGATAATGAATCAGTTCAATATTTAAATAAACACATCAAAGCATCCCATTTTAAAGTGATTGAAACTGACTTTTTGAAGGAAAATTTATCCATGTTATTTCAAAATAAAGAAGTATGCATAGTTGGTAATTTTCCATACAATATCAGCTCACAAATTGTATTTAAAATATTAGAAAACCCCAGTCAAGTAATAGGGTTTGGAGGCATGTTTCAAAAAGAAGTAGCTGAAAGATTAGTGGCAAAGGAAGGAAGCAAAACTTATGGAATTTTAAGTGTATTATTGAATACTTACTACCAAACTGAATACCAGTTTACCGTAGCTGAACATGTATTTATTCCCCCACCAAAAGTAAAATCAGGCGTAATAAAATGCCTATTAAAAACAGATTTTATATTGCCTTGTGATAAAAAATTATACTTTGAAGTGGTGAAAATGGCATTTAATCAAAGAAGGAAAATGCTGAGAAATGCTTTACATAAATTTAATCTGCCAGAAAGCCATGAATTTGCTAAATTGCGAGCCGAACAATTAAGTGTTGAGAATTTTCTAGAACTGACCCAGTATATTGAACAAAAACAATGAATAACAGCAACTTAGACAAAAATATAACTTTAGATTTACTGCCTCTTCTCAATGAAGAACGCATAGATGAAGCCATTATTTTGCTAAATGAATACCGTGCTGAAGACATTGCAGATATTTTTTGGGACATAGAATTAGATGACGCTAAATTTTTAATAAAAATTGTTGACAAAAGTAAAGCCGTTTCAATTATAAATTCTTTAGATGAAGAATTGCAACAACGCTTTCTAAAGGGCTATCAAGCCAAAGAAATAGCTGACGATGTCATCAGTTTTCTTGATTCTGATGATGCTGTTGATATTCTAAATTTGTTACCTGTTCGCAAAGCTGAAGAAGTCTTATCTTTCTTAGACGATCAAGAATATGCTAAAAACTTAGTGTCCATGCTGTATTATGACGACAATGTTGCAGGTGGATTAATGGCTAAGGAATTAATCAAAGTAAAATACAATTGGACCGTCAGCCAATGCATTGAAGAAATTAGAAAACAAGCCGAAGAAGTTACGAATGTCCATTCAGTGTATGTAGTACAAGATAATGACATCCTTAATGGAGTGGTATCCCTTAAAGACATAGTATTGGCTAAAGCACATACTTCTGTCATAGAAATTACAAATACCGATCTTATTTATGTCAATGCTTATGTTGCTGGCGAGGAAGTGGCAAGTTTAATGAACAAGTACAGTTTAATTGCTGTACCGGTAGTCGATAGCATGAAAAGATTAATTGGACGAATCACCATTGATGACGTTGTAGATTTTATTAAAGAAGAGGCCGATAAGGATTTCCAATTGCAAGCTGGTTTAAGTGAAAGTGTAGAAAGTGATGATAAAGTATGGATTTTATCAAGAGCTAGGCTTCCTTGGTTAATGGTTGGTTTGCTCGGAGGTCTTGGAAGTTCTGCATTGATATCAAATTTCGAAGGTGATATTTCTACTTTACCTCAAATGGCTTTTTTCATGCCCATAGTGGCAGCTATGGGAGGTAATGCTGGAGTTCAATCTAGCGCTATCATTGTACAAGGTTTAGCCAACAACACTTTAGTGAGTAAAACTATTTTACCCAAACTTGGCAAAGAGTTTACTGTTTCTCTTTTAAATGGATTAATTTGTTCTGCTATTCTACTCAGTTGGAATTTGATGATTGGTCATAGTTATAATTTAAGCATGGTAGTGAGTTTAGCTTTAATTACAGTAATTATTTTTGCATCATTACTTGGTACAATTACCCCATTGTTACTCAATAAAATTAAAGTGGATCCTGCTTTAGCTACTGGCCCATTTATTACCACTTTAAATGACATCATAGGTCTTGGAGTCTATTTTATATTAGGCAGAATGCTAATTAGTTAGTGAGAAACTTAAATCCTATAACTTGTTATACACTAAAAGGAAAAATACTTGTATTGATTCTTCAATTTTTATTGTTTTTTATTTCCATTTTTAAATATAGAATTTGGAAATATCCAAGAGTATTTGAGGAAAATCCAAGAACAATGACATGGAAAGACTTGATATATTTTGCCTATAAATATTATTATTCACCCCCTTTGATTGCTGAAAAAAATTCAGATACTAAAAAGCGTTTTAGCTCTTTCACATATCAATACAACAAAGAAAATAACAAGTCTGGAAATAAGATAACCTTATCATTTGGTGGTGACTTAATGCCCTATGAACTTATTAATGAAAAAAATACAAAACATTTATGGGATGAAATAGGCTCTGATTTTTTTAGTCATGACATTGTATTTGCAAATTTAGAAACCCCACTAGATATAGAACAAATGCCATCCTTTGTACCAGAAGTGATGTTAAATGACATGCATTTTAATACAGATGAAACAACTTTTAACATTTTTAGTGGAAACAAGGCTTTCAAAGGTTATGATGTGTTAAGTATTGCCAACAATCATTCATTGGATATGGGCAAAAAAGGGTTTTTGAACACTAAAAAATGGTTAGAAAAGAAAGGGATTAAAACCATAGGAGTCAATGCTTCTGAAAATGAAAAAATAGAACAAACATGTATCATTGAAAAAAATGGTTTTAAAATTGGATACATAGCATTTACATACAGTTTAAATCAATTTAAATTACCCAAAGACAGTCCTTGGTTAGTTAATCTTTTACCACTAAATACTCCTGATTGCGATATCAATGAAATAATAAGACAAGTTAATTTATGTAGAGACAAAGGTGCTGAATACATTGTATGTTCACTCCATTGTGGCAATGCTTATCAAGCCTATCCTAGTACAACAACCATAAACCTATTTGAGAAAATTGCAAAACAAACAGGTGTTGATTTTATTTGTGGAGGGCATGCACATAATTTACAACCTTGGGAAATGATAAAATATCCATGTCCTTTTTCAGGAAAAATAAAGCAAACATTTTGTGTTTACAGTTTAGGAGATTTTATTGCCTATGATGTATTTGATTGGTGTCATATCAAAGCTTATGTTTCCATTGAATTGTATAAAAATGAGAATAAAGAAATACTAACATCTATTGAAGTAAAACCTATTTATATGGATAAAAAAGGGAATGAATTGAGATTGTATTATTTAAAAAACTGCCTAAATAAATTAAGTAAAGCCAATAAAGTGCTTTATGAATCATTGTACAAAAATTAAGTTCAATAAGTTCAATTTGAAAAGAAAAAAAATTATCACCTATGGAATCGTTTTACTAGTTTCTTATGTGAGTGTTATTGCTTTTAAAATATACCAATATTCATTTCATTATTCTGAGAAAAAATCAGATGTAGCAATTATTTTAGGCGCTGGAACAAAAGACAGTATAATATCACCAATATTTATTGAAAGAATAAATCATGGATTATATTTATATCAAAATAAAATAGTAAAAACCATTATAATTACTGGTGGATATGGTGTTAAACAGGTATATTCAGACAGTGAATTAGGCAAAAATTATTTAATACAAAAAGGAGTTAAAAAAGAAGATATTTTTATTGAAGAAGTATCCACTAATACTTATGAAAATTTAATTGAGTCTAAAAAAATAATGAAATTAAATGCAATGAAAACAGCATTGATAGTGTCTGACCCTTTGCACATGAAACGTTCTATTTCTCTAGCTCAAAATATTGGAATTAACTGCACAGCCTCTCCTACTAAGACAAGTGCTTACAGGTCAAAGAAAACAAAATTAAATTCATTAGCAAATGAGACTTACTATTATATATTAGGTCAATTTACTGGAAAAAATTAGTTGATGATTAAAGTTTGTACTTCTACTTGTTGATTGTTTTTAATCAATACAAAATATTTGCCTGAATTGAGTCCTTTTAAATTCATTTCCATTGTATTTCTGTACCCTTGATTGAATTTGTTTATCAATTTACCATTCAGATCATATATTTCAATATCAGCATTTCCCAGTTTCCCTTTAAAATCAATTGTAAATATTCCGTTATTTGGATTAGGATATAATTGAATTTCACCGCTCAAAACCGAATTTAACCCAACACCTGTAACTGCAATACAATCGCTGGTATCTGTACAATTATTAGCTGTAATGATTACAGAATACAAACCATTTTCCGTTGGAGTGAATGATTGATTGATTTCGTTTACAATTGGAGTATTTGTTGTGCAATTTACCCATTGATAAGTTGCATTGGCAGGCATGGCAGTCAATACTAATCCATTTTTATTGATTGTAGCCTCTATTGTATTTATTGTTAAATTCAATGTCACTATGCTATCACAACCTTGGTAATTTGTTAATGTATATTGAGCAGAGTTGTTTGATGCAGAATAGGTAATTCCATTGATCCAGGTATATTGTTTACAACTAGTAATTACATCTGTAAAATTGCTGTTCGATTTTACTATGACATCTGTTTTAATGTTACTATCACAACCATTAACACCAGTAAATTTGCTGGTATGGGAAATTGGACTAGTTATGTTATTAACTACAAATCCATCTTCAAAAGTAAAACTATTGCCACTGCACACCGAAGTTTGTTTATTGATATTAATTGTAGATTTTAATGTAATATTTGTTGTAACAATGCTATCACAATTTTTATAGGTTTTAAAATTGTTATTGTGTGTTAAATTTGATGTGATATTTTGCACTGAACTTCCATCAGGGAAAGTAAAATTACTTCCCGGACATACACTTATTGTATATGATGAAGCATAAGTTGGGTTAATTGTAATTTCAGAATTTTTATTTAACACAAAGGTTTCTGAACCTGCAAATGCTTGTAGATTTAAAATGTATGTACCAGCTTGAGAAAATGGAATTTTATCCGACTTTTTATTCGATTTAACTACATTAGTTCCACTTGTAAATGTCCATCTTACTGAATCTACAACATCTCCAGTATAATTTAATTGAATGCTATCTTTTTGACAAGCAACAGTTTTATTGTATGAAACAGTTAATTTCGGAATATATTTTAAAACAACTAAGTAATCTTCAACTTCTCCTAATTGATTATTTCCACAAGCACTTGGTTCGCCATCCCAATAAGACAATCTCACTCTCATTTTAACAGTATCTCCATATTTTTGAACTTTAGGCACCTTAAAGCTAGCACTTGCTGAACTACCTGAATTCATTTTGTTAATGATTTTTTCAGACTCATCAAAAGTTCTATCGTTATTGTAATCGATATAGGCACCAAAATCATTGTCTGTCCAACCAGTATTGGCTTTCAAAGAAATGGTGTAAGTAGAATCTTGTTTTAATTGAAAAACAGGTGAATTGTAGTTAGAATAAGTGTTGTTTGTACTGGTTTTTTTAGTATTTCCTATACCAACCTCTGACAAATATAAATTTCCAGCTGCTGAACTACCGCTAGCTGTGCAATATTCGTATGGCCTTAATTCATACATAAATCGATATGATTCTGTGGTATCATTGTTACTGCCTATGGCAAATACTTTAAAATATATTTTGCTACCAACACTTTGGTCTGGTATTGGTTTCACTGATACCCAAGTACTATCAGAAACATTGCTTAACTGGATAAAGCTATCTAATTTTAAACTATTATTAGCCCATTTGATATACACTTTATTTAAATTACCGCTGTAATGAATTCTAGATGTAACATATTGAGGCACTTTTGCTTTTGGAGTATTTAAAGTTGGGGTAGAAGTGATGTTTGTTTTAACAATGGCTGGATAGCTGGCTCTGTTAACTAGATTGTATTCCCATAAACCTTTTCCCCAAGTAGCAGCTTTAAGTGTGTTGCTACCCCAGTTTATTTCTAATTCTTGAACCGAAACATTTGGCAAACCTGTGTTGTATAAAGACCAATTGGTAGCATTCATTGGTTTAGTATAAACTCCAATTTCTGCACCTAAATAAATATTTTTTTGAGCTGTATGATCAATCACAACACTTCTGATAGGCATGCTACCTAAATTACTTGTAATGTTCGTCCAATTTTGCCCCAAGTCGTGAGTAATAAACACTTTCTTTCCATCATTTTCCCAATTTCCATAAACAACAATGATGGTGCTATCTCTTTTTGGATCAAAGGCTATGTCTTCAATGTATTTGTTGGGTAAATTAGACCCTTTAATGTTTCTAAAATTTGCTCCTCCATCAGTAGAAATATCTAAATATTCATCTTTAGAAATAGCTATAATTTGAGAATTGTTTTGAGCAATTTCTGCCATTGTAATTTTGCCAGTAAATGACGATGGCAATCCAACTCTAGACCAATTTTGATTGTCTCCAAAAGTAGTTGATTTCCAAACTGTATCTCTGAAATCATAAATTGTAAATGGATTAATTGGGTCATAGGCTGTTGGAGCTTCCCAATAAGACTCGGTGGTATTTTTAACCCCTGAACTATAGGTAGATTTCCCCCCATTCCACGAACCAAATCTGCCTCCGTATTGAAGTGATCCAATCCAAGCATCAGGATTGAGTGGATGAGTAAATTGTTCCATACCATCTGCACCAAAAAGTTCTACCCAACGAGATTGTTCTTTTTTACTTGAACCATTATCCTGAGAACCACAATAGGTGATGTAATGATTGCTTTGAGAAGTTCCTAATTTATAATTTTCGCGAGTGTTAACACCTTGATTAAGAATTTTCCAAGTTTTTCCATTGTTAGTACTTTTACATAAAAAACCATCAGTACAAGTATAAAATCGTCCATCAAAACATTCTAAATCATTTTGGTCAGCATGAATATAATTTGTAGCAGATTTAAAAAACTTTTGATTTCCTGGCCCTGTTCCATTTGTACCTGGTAAATACCAATCTGTTAATTTATTCCATGTTCTTCCACCATCTGAAGAACCAGTTACATCTACATATCCATGAACCATTTTGGAAGTATCATTTCCATTTACTGCAAAGCCTCCACAACCCTGTGGTGGGTCTGATAAAAAATTAAAGTTAGACCCATTGTCTTTTGATATCCAAACACCATTATTACTTGCCACCCATAAACAATTAGGGCATTGTTTACTTACCGAAAATTCAATGCTTGTATTGTTGCTATTTCCAGTAAAAGTTCCGGCTAAACTCCATGTTTGACCAAAATCACGGCTTCTAAATAATCTGTCTTTGTTGCTACCCCAATAATATCCATCATAAGCATATACTATACTATCGTTGGTTGGATGAAATGCCATTTCGGTAAATTCACTGGATGTCATTAACCTAGTCCAAGTAGATAAATTATTATTAGATCTGTATAAACCATTGTTAGTTAATACAAAGACCAAATTTGGAATACGTGGATGGTAATGTATTTTATGAATTCTGAAATAATCTCCTAATCCACCTCTATTAACATTGGATTTATTAAAATTAGTGACTGACCAATTCTTTCCTCCATCTATACTGCGGTAAACACCATGAGAGTATTCATTTGCAGAATTTTGAACATTAATTAAAATTGAATCAGAATTCCATGGAGATACTGCCATGGTATTGACACCTGAACCAGGTAAAAAAGAAGTTGTAGAAGACCATGTAGTACCGCCATTTTTGGTGTAATGAAAACCACTGCTTCTGCTACCAAAATATATGATATTTGTATCTTTAGTACTTGCATATACACATTCTATTCTGCCCAAACCAGCAGCGTAATGACCCGTAATGCTATCAACAGTGTATGGGCCTAAATCTCTCCAACTATTATTAAATAAACTTCTTTTTTGTGACAATTTATTCTGTTTATTGAATTGTTCGAATTGATCCCATGCAAAAAATGGGTTGACATTTGTTCTATCACCCGAAGGATAAAAAAGTGGTTCATTAGCTGCTTTCCATCTTTGATAGGTTTTCCAACCTGAACCTTTGGTATCTTTTTTTATTGTATCGAAATGAGCATCAGCAATTTTACATACGTCGTAAAAATTAACAGTATAATCATTCAATAATTTTTGAAATGGTAATTGTTGAGCTGTTAATCCAAACAAAGAAAATGCAGTTAAAAATAGTAAGATATTTTTCATATTAAAAATTTTTCAAAATTACATTATTCTTTTCTTAAGTTAACTGTTTTATCATTAAAATTCATTAAATTTGATTTAAATTAAATAATAATGCTATGCAATGGAGTAAATTAGACGGTACAGTCATACTCTTGCCAATTAAAGAAGAGATTGAAAGAGTATTATCAATTGAAACCTTCAATAAAAACAGAATAAAAGTTTGTATTGGTACAGATAGCCAAGTAAAGCAAAATTTTACTGAGTTTGCTACTGCTATTGTATTTGTTAGGGAAAAAAGCGGAGGGATTATGTATTTCAAACATGAAAAAAACAAACAAGTTTTTTCTTTAAAAGAGCGAATGATTCATGAAGTAGCAAAATCTATAGAAATTGCCTATGAATTATGTCCAATTTTTGAAAAATACCACCTTGAATTGGAAATTCATGCGGATATTAATACTGACCCAAAATTTAAAAGCAATGATGCTTTAAAAGAAGCCATGGGTTATATCATAGGCATGGGTTATCAATTTAAAGCTAAACCTGATGCATTTGCAAGTAGCAGTTGTGCCAACAAAGCTGTACAATAATTTATAAACTTACTTTTTAAGATCTTTTAAAACCTCAAGAGCTTCTTGAATATAAATATCTTTTTCAAAATTTTTATTCCAATCGTTTTTAATTTTTAATTTTAATACATCATCTTTCAATTCGTTTTCATCTGTAGAATTATTTACAATGGATATTGCATTGATTTTTTTGATGCTTTCTTCGTACAATTTATTGTCTTCTTTCAATTGTTTTTGCTCTGCTCTGTACTCTTCTAAATTCAATGTGAACACACTTCTTTCACTTTGTTTTTTAATTTTTTGAGCTAACAATTCAATTTGCTGAAAAATCTGACTTTTCTCTATTCTTTTTTGGCTATTTTCTTTGGCTTTTTTTATGCATTTTGAATAGTCTAAATTTGTAGAATAATTAGCTTTTTCAATGTAATCTACGCCCAATGGATTTTCATTGTCTTTCTCTCCAAATTCAATGTATTTGTAACGGTCAGGAATAAGTATATCGGGGGTTACACCAACTAATTGAGTAGTTCCACCATTAATTCTATAAAATTTTTGAATGGTGATTTTTAGGGACCCATTAGACTCGCTTTTATCTCCCGAAATCATCGCATCTAAATCAAGAAATCTTTGAACTGTTCCTTTTCCAAATGTAGTATTTCCAATGATGGCTGCTCGTTTGTAATCTTGCATAGCTGCTGCAAGTATTTCTGAAGCTGATGCACTGTTTTCATTCACCATGATGGTAAGTGGCCCATCGTACATCACCTTTCCATCATTATCACTTAATGGTTCAAAATTTGCACCCCTCGCTTTTACTTGTGTAATTGGTCCTTTATCTATAAATAAACCTCCCATGTCAACTACATCTTGAAGAGAACCTCCACCATTGTTTCTCAAATCTAATATGATGCCTTCCACTTTGTCTTTCTTTAATTTCTCAACTTCTTTAGCAACATCTACTGAGCAAAATCTACCTTTTCTATCATCCATGTCAGCGTAAAAAGTAGGAAGATATATGTATCCATATTTCTTATTATTAACATTGATAATAGCTGATTTAGCAAAGCCTTCTTCAAGCACTACTACATCTCTAATGATAGGGATAATTTTAATCGACTCATCTGGTTTTTTTACTGTTAATCTTACCTCTGTTCCTTTTTTCCCTCTAATTAACAAAATAGCATCATCTATTTCCATATTCACAACTGAAACAGGTTCTTCAGCACCCTGAGCTACTTTCAAAATGATGTCTCCAGCTTTTAAATCTCCTTGTTTATAACTCGCACTGCCAGGTACAATGCTAGACACTTTTAAAAATCCATCTTTTTCTTGTAACTGAGCCCCAATTCCTTCCAATTTGCCACTCATTCTGATGTCAAAATTTTCCTTTTCTTTTGGTGGAAAATAATTGGTATGAGGATCAAACAACTCAGTAATACAGTTTATATACAATGATTTTTTATCTTTTTTATTGAATTTTTTCAATCTCGAGAACCAGTCATTATGTGTTTTTAAAACCTCTTCTCTCGCTATTTTTTCAAGTGTATCATAGGGTTTAATTTTAACAATGGTATCTTTTTTTAATGTTGCATTTTCTTGTATTTCTAACTTGTTATACAAGCGCTCCAAAACTTGTTGTTTTATAGATTTTCTCCAAAACTCTTTTAATTCTGATTCTGAATTTAAATATTGAGAGCTGTCTTCATTGAATTCAAAATATTCTTTGGTTTTGAAATCAAAAGGTTTACTTAAAATTTCTTTATACCATCCTTCAATGGCATTTACTCTTTTAAGGTGTATTTCATTTGCTTTATCAAAAAAATCAAATTCATCCATTTTTGCTTGGTCGTCAAGCTCGGTTTCCCATTGTTTTAAACTATCAATATCGGAATTCAAAAAGAATCTTTTATTGTTGTCTAGTCTTTTTAGATAAAGTTTGAATAATTTTTTTGAAAACCCATTATTTATTGCTTGTGGTTCGTAATGGTAATTTTCTAAAATCTCAATGATTGTAGGAGTGATTCCATTGTCATTTTCTTTGCTGTGTTTAAAGCAAAATGCAAGTGAGAGTAATACAACTGATGGTACTAATAATACTAAATATTTTATTTTTTTCATTCTTTTTTTATTTATTTAAATCTAAAACTTCTATTCCTTGTTCAAATACAACATCAACTGGGATGTTTTTATTGCTTAATTTGTCAATATCTGCTTGTAATTCTGGGAAAATTTTACCTTTTTCTTCCAATAATTTCTTAAGTGCTACAACATCTCCATCGCCTTGAATTTTTAATATCAATGCTGATAGAGATTTCATGGCTTCTTGCATTTTTTTCAAATCAATTTTATAAAAACCAGTAGCTGCATCGCGTGTAAAAGCACCCATTTCTTTAAAATAATTGAACCTTATCATGTTTGCTTTACCATGTGCACTAGATGCTCCGAACCTCACAGACCTGAAAATGCCAGCCATAAAGGTGACATAATAGTCCATTAATTCGCCTTCTTTTAGTACTTTTTTATTGTATAATTCCGTCACCATGTACAGCCCTAAAATATCTGCTTTACCTTCTTCCAAAGCACTGTAATCTGCCCCTAATGCTTCTCTCACAGTGCCTTTTCCATTGATGGTGTTTTTAATTCCTAAACCGTGAGCTACTTCATGAAACATGGTATTGGCAAAAAAGGCATCAAACTTGACATATTTTCTTTGACTGGGGTCAATCAATTCATTTGAAATTGGCAACATGATGTAATCAAATTTTGCTTTCATTGCATTTTTTAATTGACTTCTTCTGGTTCCTTTTTCAATTTGAAGTGTTTCATCATTTGGTAAGTTTACAGCTATTGTTTTACTTCCTGAATTGCAATCACCAGCATAATATATGATGTCATAAGCGTTTAATTGGCTGCTACTACCTGCTTTTTCAGCTTTATATTCATTAGGAACTGGTAAATTCTCTTGTAATGAAGGCAAATAAGAAACGTATTTTTCTAATTTTTTACTCCAGCTAATGTCTTTCACTAGCACATAACTTTCAAAAGCTGTGCGAATGCCATACAATTGATCTTCATAATTTTCAATTGGTCCAATTACAATGTCTATGACATTGTCTTTCATGTCTAACCAAGCTCTATCACTAGCCATGTAATCATTTTTAAGCAAATCTTCTGCTCTTAAAAACAAATAATTTTTTAACATAGAATCACCCAACATGTTGCCTGCAATTCTTAGTAATTGAGCCATGTGATTGATGTGAGCAAAATACTTGGTACTGTATGGAACTACTTTTAGCATGCCTTTTTCATCCCTTTCTATGACAGAATATTGATTTTTTTTCTGAGGGTCAGTAAAACTGTCAAATTCTGTTTGACGCATGTCATGTGGGTAGAAATTAGCACCTAAAGGCTTGTTAGGATAACCTTTTATAAATGGTTTATTGTTATCTAATCTGTCCCAAGGACCATAGTTTATTAAACCATATTGTCTGATGTTGGAGTCAGAGATAGAATCGATGTAACTTTTATTTCCAAAAGATTGTTCCCAAAAAATTTGGTCTGCTGACATTGCTGCATGAATTAACAATTTAATTCCCTCTTTTTGTTGAGGTGTAAATCCTGATAAATCAGTACTTAATTTTACTTTTTTATACAAAGATAATTTGTGTGCTATGGTGTCTGAATAAGTATTTTGACCAATTGAAATCAAGGGTAAAAAGGTTAAACAAAATGCTGTTATGATGGTTTTACAGTTGAATTTGTTCATATGCATGGTTATGTTGTTGTTTTTTTAGGTGGTCAAAGTTAATGTTTTTTTAAACTTTCTAATGAATTAATAGACTAAAAATCGATGTAATTTTAAAATCAAATCTTGAATTTAATTAATATTGTAAATCATATACTCCAACAAATGAGCCAAAAACCAAAAAAATCCAATTATGCAGTTGTCTTTATTTCAAAATTAAATGAAGGCATAACAGGATATCAGGAAATGAATGAATTAACATATAATGAAGCTTTAAAAATACCTGGATTTATCAAGGAAAATTCTGCAAGAAATACCGACAAGACTGGCGTTTCAGTTTCATTTTGGGAAAATATGGAATCCATCAACCAATGGAAAGAAAACATCATTCATAAAGTCGCTAAAGAGAAAGGGAAAACTGAGTTTTACGAATATTTTGAAGTGTATATTACACAAATACAATGACATTGTTATTTAAAATAATGAGATATAGTTTTTTGATATTGATAATGGTACTTCTTTGCTTTGTATCTTGTTTTAATTTCAGAACTTCAAACTCTTCTACCCTAAAAAAAATTAAAAAAGTAAATGTAAAAGCTCAGTTTTATCAAGATACGTTTAATGACACAAAACTCAATTATTTGAAAGCAGGTAATGATGAGTCTTGCTGTGTTGTATTCATTCATGGTGCACCAGGTGCCAACGATGCTTTTATTGATTACATAAAAGATACTCAACTTTTAAAAAAATCAACTTTAATTGCAATTGACAGACCAGGTTATGGATATTCTTCAAGAGAAAAAAAACATTACACCATACAAGAACAATCGGATATCATAGGACAATGGATTAAAAAAATGAAATTAAAACATGAAAAAATCATATTGGTTGGTCACAGTTATGGAGGCGCCATGGTAGCTAAGTTGGCTATGGATTACAACCAATACATCCACTCATCCATTCAAATATCTGGTGCTGTTGACCCAAACAACGAAAAAATATTTTGGTTCAGTAAACTTGGAAATACCAAATTGATATACAGAATTGAGTCAAAAACATTGAAAGTAACTACCAATGAAAAAATGAACCATGCAAACGAGTTGCTATCGTCTGTTAACCATTGGGATAGCATTACTAAACCTTATACTGTTATTCATGGCAATGACGATGATTTGGTCCCTTATATCAATGCAACTTACAGCATGAATAAGTTAAACAAAAACATATCAAAATTAATTACAGTCAATCATGGTGGTCATTTATTGATTTGGGATGAATACAATTTAATTAAAAAAGAAATCATTCATCAAATTGAATTAGGAGATAAATAAAATTAACATTTTTCAAAAAATAATACAAATAGATTATCAATCATGTCAATTTATTGGCTTTATTTTGCCTTATTAATACTATGAAAACACATTATTTTGCCATTATTTTATTTTTTAACTTGGTATTTACGCCATTAAATGGTCAAAAAAATCCCATAACAAGAGAGGATTCAAAATTTGAAATTGAAACATTGTTTGACGAGGAAAATTACAAACTTGCAATTCAAAAATCGACTGTTCATTTAAAAAAATGGAAAACAGACAGCTTAGTAAAAAACTATCAAATATGTAGCTATTTCATGACGAATCAAAGTGCAATTGCCATGAAAGAAGCTCAATCATTTTATGTAGGAAATGACAGTCTTGCCGAGTCATTATCGGTATTTCCTTATTACGTTACTTACAGTGATAGTGTTAGAAAAAAACTGCTAAAATTGATAGTGCCAGAAGCTTTGAAATTAAAACCTAAATCATCTTTAGTAAATTACCTTCAAGCGGTTGTTTACATCAATGAATTGGATTTTGATAATGCAGAAAAATACTTGAAAATTTCAGAAGAAAATTCAGAGGATACTAAAGACAAAATTAATAAAAAAAGTTTGATTGCTAGACTAAAGTATGAAGAAAAAAGCAAAGAAGAAGGAGAAAAATTATTCGAACAATTGTTTAAAGAATATGGAAACGATACCATAGTACTAGAAGCATACGTAGGAAGTACGCATTACAAAAATGATTTAGAAAAAGCTTTGTCTAAAATTGATTTATTGATAGAAAATAAAAAAAACAAAGGAAAATCTTACCATAAAAAAATAATGATTTTAGAAGAATTAGGTAGGATGGACGAGGCTTGTAAAAACATAGAAATGGTATGTGCAATTGATTCATTTTATGAATACCTATTCTCTGATTTAAATTGCAAACAGCATGTTTATAATCAGAGTATAAGTGGCATGAATAAGGCAACTTGGTTAGTCACTACAAGCAGTTATGAAGAATATAATTTTGATATTGTGTTATTACAAAAAGATTTAAATAATCAAATAGAATACAATTGGAGCATGAGCAATGATGAAGAACAAAATGGTAAAGTGTATATAACAAAAGAAGCTCTTGAAAACGGATTTGCTCAACAAAATTATTACTACGGTGGTGGAATTGACTCATTAATTGACAGAACAAGTATTTGGCTAAGTAAAGAAGTATTTCAACAAATCATTAAAGACAGCACAGTATTGATTGATTGTGGAACTGGATCAGGAGATGAGAGATTTAATTTGGTAAAAAATAATTTAAACAACAGAGATTATGAGCGTTTTAATGATCCAATCATGGTTAATGGAGTTAAAAAATTTGTCAATTGTTTGCACATCATGAACGAAAGTGAAACAAAACATTTTTGGATTTTGAATAATGCAGAAAATCCTTTGATTATAAAAATGGATTTAATTGATTTTAAATTGCAATTAAAAACTATTGATTAGATAAATTATTGTGTAAAATAATGGTGTAAATCTGAGGAGTACATGACCCAGTTTTAATTTTATCAATTTGTAACAGACAAGTATCTCCAACCTTTATTTTGGATGCAGTTGCTGAATCAATAGTGGATTGCATGTAATCTGAATATAAAAATTGGGCTGCCAAAGTATCTAAAATAGTTGTGTTGATGAATAATATATTTGAATTGGATTTAGATAATTGAATGGATTTAACTACCAGTTTCTCATGTTTTGAATCATAAGTACAAGGACCACCTGTAATGGTTTTATTTGAATTATTACAAGAAATAAAAACAAATAAAAAGACAATAGATAAAGTAAACTTATACAACCACATTGATATTTGCTGATTCAAATACTCTGGTTTTAGCATTGTATTTATTGCCTTTTTCTAAAATATGAACCACCATGTTTTCTACAGAAATAGGAGAACCTTCTTCAATGTCAGCAATGTTATTGTGTTTTATGTTTCTTCCATCAATGATGATGACAGCACCACTGCCTATAGCTTCCATATCATATCCATTGCGAATAATGACTCCAGTATCTTCACCAAGTCCAATTCCAATGGCCGAAGGATTAGCAGCTACGGCTTGAGCTAACCTAGGGAAACGACCTCTTTTATTGAAATGAGAATCGATGATCACATCTTTTATGAAGGCTAATCCAGTAGTGATTTTTACTTCCCCTTTCAAATGGGCATTGCTAGCATTTCCTTGATAAATCATGGTATTGCTCATTGCCATGGCACCTGCACTAGTGCCTGCAATGATAAAATTATCATTTTGATACCTTTCGTGTACTAAATCCAAAAATTCTGTTCCACCAAAAATAGAAGTTAATCTGAGTTGGTTTCCACCGCTAAACATTATGGCATCACATGCTCTAAGTCTATCTACATATTCTTGCTGCATGGCATCTTCTCTATTTCGGATTTTCATGTGACCTATGTTTTTACATCCCAATTTGGTAAAAGCATCTATATAATTTTCACCAACTTCGTCAGGAATTTGAGATGCAGTAGTTACTACTTCAATTCTAGCTTCAGAATTATTTATGACGTTGACTATGCTTTTTAAGATGCCAATTTCAAAAAAATTAAGATTATTTCGAGCGATGATACCAAGTTCTAAATCCGTGCCTTTATCTTCGGCACCACCTACTGATATTAAAATACCTTTGGGAGAAATTATTTCCATGAGAATGTAAACTACAAAAGTGCAAACAATTTCCGATTTATTTAAAGAGGTTTTAAACAAAAAGAACACAATTTGTTTATTTAAACTTCATACATAAACTGACAAAATGACTTTATGACAATTTATTATCTGACAGATTTATCATAAACAACTGATTGGCATAATTAGTGTAAATCGTTAAGTAAAATAAATTAACATAAAGTATATGAACATAAAACCATTAGCAGACAGAGTAATTGTAGAAGCAGCGCCAGCTGAAACTAAAACAGCAGGTGGATTAATCATCCCAGACACTGCAAAAGAAAAACCACAACGTGGAACTGTAGTAGCAGTAGGAACAGGTAAAAAAGACGAACCAATGACTTGCAAACCTGGTGACACCGTGTTGTATGGTAAATATGCAGGTACAGAAATTCAAGTAGATGGAAAAGATTATTTAATCATGAGAGAAAGCGACATTTTTGCTATCATCTAAAAAATCATTTTAAACAATAAATTAATAACAATAAATAGAAAATAAATTATGGCAAAATCAATTCATTTTAATATAGAAGCAAGAGAAGGATTAAAAAGAGGTGTGGATGCATTAGCTAATGCAGTAAAAGTAACCCTAGGACCCAAAGGTAGAAATGTAGTAATTGGTAAAAAATATGGCTCACCTGCCGTAACCAAAGACGGTGTTAGTGTTGCTAAAGAAATAGAGCTAGAAAACGAAATTGAAAACATGGGTGCACAAATGGTGAAAGAAGTAGCAAGCAAAACCGCTGATTTAGCTGGTGATGGAACTACTACTGCCACTGTTTTGGCTCAAAGCATTGTAACTACTGGTCTTAAAAACGTAGCTGCTGGCGCAAATCCAATGGATTTAAAAAGAGGTATTGAGAAAGCAGTGACTCATACTGTAGCTGCTCTAAAAAAATTATCTAAAGAAATAGGTGACGACAACAATAAAATAGAACAAGTTGCTACCATTTCAGCTAATAATGATAACAACATAGGTAAATTAATTGCTGAGGCAATGAAAAAAGTTGGTAAAGATGGTGTTATTACTGTTGAAGAAGCTAAAGGAACAGACACTACAGTGGATGTAGTAGAAGGAATGCAATTTGACAGAGGTTATCAGTCTCCTTATTTTGTTACCAATACTGAAAAAATGATTGCAGATTTAGAAAATGCATTCATTTTAATTTACGACAAAAAAATTAGCAGCATGAAAGACTTGTTGCCAATTTTAGAAAAAGTAGTTCAAACAGGAAAACCGTTGGTAATCATTAGCGAAGAAGTAGAAGGCGAAGCTTTGGCTACATTGGTAGTTAACAAAATTAGAGGTTCATTAAAAATTGCTGCCGTAAAAGCTCCAGGATTTGGTGACAGAAGAAAAGAGATGTTACAAGACCTAGCTGTTCTTACAGGTGGAACTGTAATCAGTGAAGAACAAGGTAGAAAATTAGAAGATGCTACCATGGAAGACTTAGGAAGAGCTGAAAGCATATCGATAGACAAAGACAACACAACCATAGTAGGTGGTGCTGGTAACAAATCTGATATTGAAGCTAGAATTTCTCAAATAAAAGCTCAAATAGAAAATACAACCAGCGATTACGACCGTGAAAAATTGCAAGAAAGATTGGCTAAACTTGCTGGTGGAGTTGCAGTATTGTATATAGGTGCTGCTAGTGAAGTGGAAATGAAAGAGAAAAAAGACAGAGTAGATGATGCATTACACGCTACACGTGCTGCAGTAGAAGAAGGCATAGTACCTGGTGGAGGTATTGCCTACATCAGAGCCATTGAATCTCTTGATAAATTAAGAGGTGAAAATGAGGATGAGAATACAGGTATTCAAATCATCAAACGTGCACTTGAAGAGCCATTGCGTCAAATTATTGCCAATGCAGGTGGTGAAGGTTCTATCATTGTTCAAAAAGTAAAAGAAGGAAAAGATGACTTTGGTTACAATGCAAGAACAGAACAATACGAAAACTTAATCAAATCTGGAGTTATCGATCCAACTAAAGTAAGCAGAGTAGCATTAGAAAATGCAGCATCAGTTGCAGGCATGATTTTAACAACAGAATGTGCATTGGTTGACATCAAAGAAAAAGAAGCACCTCATAGCCATGGCGCACCAGACATGGGTGGAATGGGATACTAACCAACAGAATTATAAACTAATTAAAAAGACCAAATTGAAATTTCAGTTTGGTCTTTTTTTTATTGTTTGAATAAAAGCCAAGCATTTTTACTTGGCTTTTTTTAATTGTATTAAAATTTAATTTTTAGCTCCTTTTTCTTCTTGACCTTTCATGGACATCAAGTCTCTGTCGAAAAGATATAATCCACTTTTGTCCCCTCCAATCATTTTTAAACGGTCAACGTTTTGTTTTGCTAATGATTCTTCTTCCAATTGCTCAGCCACATACCACTGCATAAAATTGTGGGTGGTGTAATCCTTTTCACTTAAACAAGCATCCACCACCTTATTGATTTCTGAAGTTACTTTTATTTCATGTTCTAACACAATATTAAATACATCTGTTATGGATTTGAACTTGGCAGGTGGTTCTTTTAATGCTGGAACTATGCCTCTGCCTCCTCTATCGTTGATGAATCTCAATAATTTAATCATGTGCAACCTTTCTTCATCACTATGGGTGTATAAGAACTCTGCCACTCCATTTAATCCCTCAGCCTCTGCCCACGATGCCATAGCTAAGTAATAATTAGATGACAATGCCTCAAGTTCCACTTGTGCATTCAATGCTTTTTCTATTTTTTTTGATAACATACTTTTTAAAACAAAATTAGTAAGATTTTTTTTAAAATAAGATTAAAATGATTTTAAATTATTCGAATTTTCATTAGGTATTGTAAACCAACATAAAATCCTTTTGAAACACCATGAACTCTAATTCAAATTCTCGATAATAATTGGGTTTATTCACCGTTCCTACACCCTTATTTCCATGAAATTCAACTTTTAAATCTTCAATAAAATTTACATTTTTGAGTGAATACAATTTAAACAACACTTCTTTAGCTCCCCAAATTAAATGTTGATGTATGATATCCACTTCGGAGCTTGTATCATACTTCGATACAAATTTATGTTCAATTGATTTTATTTTATCCCTAATTCTTTCAATGTCCACTCCCACTGGTTTGCCGTCAGTATCAATTAAACAAGCTACAAAGTCTTTTGAATGACTAAAAGAAATTTCTACAGATGAGTTTATAATCAACGGTTTTCCATTTTCATTTTTACTTAAATGTTGGTGAACTTTTTTATCTAATAAATGATTGATTAATAACGCTGAACAAGCAAATTCTAAACGCCTTTTTTCAGAAATTTGATCAGGAATCTCATTTAACATTTGAAAAAGTTGTTCACTTGGTTCGGTAATCTGCCAAATAGCTAGTTTCTTTGCGGTGGAAATTGATTTTTCAAAAATTATTGGCATGTCTATTCAAGTGGTAAAAATAAGAGAATTTAATGGACATACACAAGCAATTTATAATCTTGTATCATCATCATCTGCTGATACCTTTTACTCCTCAGGTTCCGATGGCAAAATCATTTGTTGGAATTGCAATGAAACTTTGGGTGAACTTTTTGCGCAAATTCCTACTGCGGTATTCTCCATGTGCATCCATGATCAGTATTTGCTATGTGGTACTCAAGCTGGCTCTATCTATGTATTCGATATTCATTTAAAACAACTGATTCATTCAGAACTTCTAAATTATAAAACCATTTTTGAAATTAGCTATTACCAGGCGAAATTTTATTTAGCTACCCAATCTGGAAAATTAATTGAATTCAGCACACAAGATTTAAAACACAGAGAATTGTTAGATGTTAGATTTCCAATCAGGAAATTGCTTTTTGAATCAGAACATGTCTTTATAGGATGTTCTGAGGGCAAATTGTATGATTATAACTTTAAAAACAATTCAATAAACCAATTAATTCACCACGAGATGTCTGTATTTGCGTTGGAATTGATTAATGATGCATTGTACAGTGCAGGAAGAGAGGCTAAAATTACAATTTGGAACGATTATCAGGTTACTAACGAAATAGATGCTCACTGGTATGCCATTAAAGATTTAAAATACAATGCAGAAAGCAAGCTCTTAATAAGCAGCAGCATGGATAAAACAATAAAACTATGGAATGCTGAAAACATGGAATTATTAAAGGTAATTGACTACCAAAAAAATGAGGCGCATCAATCTTCTGTGAATAAAATTTTGTGGATTGACAGAAAGAGATTTATTTCGTGCAGTGATGACAAAAAAATCATCTTATTTGAAATTACTAATATAAATGATACTTACAGACCAACAAATACTTGAAGAAATTGACAAAGGGACTATATTGATAGAACCATTTAGACCAGATTGCTTAGGAACAAACAGCTACGATGTTCATTTAGGACGGTATTTAGCTACCTATAAAGACCGAGTTCTGGATGCTAAAAGTCACAATAAAATTGATCATTTTGAAATTCCTCAAGAGGGATTTGTGTTACAGCCAGGCACATTGTATTTAGGAGTTACAGAAGAATATACAGAAACTCATGCCCATGTTCCATTTTTAGAAGGCAAAAGCAGCACAGGAAGATTAGGAATAGACATTCATGCTACTGCAGGAAAAGGCGATGTTGGATTTTGTAATACATGGACATTAGAAATTAGTGTCTCACAACCAGTAAGAATTTATTTTGGAATGCCCATTGGACAATTGATTTATTTTGTGATAGGTGGAGATGTAAAAACCATGTACAACAAAAAGAAAAATGCCAAATACAATACTCGAACAATCAAACCTGTAGAGAGCATGATGTGGAAGAATAAGTTTTAGTATAACTGTGTTAAGTTAAAAACATAAAAATAGCATTAAATTTATTTTATTTTAGCAATTATATAATTGTAAAGCACATTTAACTTAACAGCTTCATTTGAGTTTTGTGACCTCATTAAATCACAAAATAAAATGAAAATTAAACTGACAAAAAAAATCTTTTTACTGTTATTTATTATATCAGTAAATCATCTTGCAGAAGCACAAATTAATTTGCTTCAAGATTACAAAAACAATTATTCAGCGCCCATTGGTACCTTTCAAGGTATAAAATTTAGAGAAGGTGGATTTTCGGGAATTTACCCAATCCCTAATACCAATGGTAAAGAGTTTTGGGTGGTATCTGATAGAGGAGTAAATGTAGATGCTGCAAATGCAAATCCATCTGGATGCAGACCTACCTACGATAAAATTTATTCTTTTCCTAATTATGCTCCAAAAATTCATAGAATAAAATTGAATGGTGATTCTATTCAAATTTTAAAAACTATCACCATGAAACGACCAAATGGAAACAATGCTACTGGCATTATAAATCCAACTGGTTTCGGAAGTACTGCTGCTGAATTAGCTTCAACGGACACCGTATTAAATTGTGCTAATTTTACAACAAAAACAGTTGCAAAAGATGTTTGGGGAATAGATGCAGAAGGTATAGTAGTAGATAAAGATGGAAATTTTTGGATTTGTGAAGAAGGTGGACCTACAATATGGAAATTAGACGCAAATGGGGTTGTTATAAGCCGATACACTCCATATGCAAATCAACCTGGTTCACAACCACAAGATATCATGATTGATTCTTGTTTTAAATATAGAAAAAATAACAGAGGGTTTGAAGGAATTGCTATTACTCCTAATGGAAAGATTTATGCTATTATTCAAAGCCCATTGCTTTATCCAACTAAAACTATTGGAGAAGGTACAAGAGTTCATAGAATTTTAGAAATAGACCCAAGCACTAATTCTACTAAAATGTATCTTTATTTAAATGAAGGTATAATTGGAGCCAGCGGATCAAATCAAATTAGATTAAGAGATTGGAAAATTGGTGATTTAGCAGCTATCAATGACAGTACATTTTTAGTAATCGATCATGCTTTGAGAGGGACTTCAGATGTTAAAAATATTTTCACCATTAGTTTAAATGGTGCTTCAGTGGTTACATCTGCTTTATATAGTGGTAAAACACTTGAAGCTTGGGTAGATTCTACTGGTCTTGCATCAATAGGAATTAAACCAGTAAAAAAGAAATTGTTAATGAATTTATTAAACAATTCATGGTCTCCTACTTTAGATAAGCCTGAGTGTTTAGCTATTTTAAATGATAGTACAATTTTTGTTGGTAATGATAATGATTATGGTCAATTTTCATTGCTTGAAGATGGAATTGCAACTGCAACAAACAATTTATGTCATTTATATGCTTATGGGTTAAAAGGTGCAAATAAATTAACAAATTTAAAACCTAGTCCTTCTACTGGAACTGGATTAAGTAGTTCTAAAACACCTTACATAGAGCCAGTAGCTTCTGGTGTTAAAATAAACTCAATACTTACTGTTGGTGATGATGTAAACAACTACAAAATGTGTGGTATTCCAGATGGTTTAGGTGCTTATGACAACAATGATGGCACATTTACTTTATTGATGAATCACGAATTTGGAAATTCAGTAGGGGCGGTTAGAGCTCATGGTTCTAAAGGTGCTTTTGTTTCTAAATGGGTAATCAATAAAAATAATTTAGCAGTAGTTAGCGGTAGCGATTTAATTAAAAAATCTTACGTTTGGAGAACAGCTACTAATTCATTTAAAGATACTACTACTGCTTTCAATCGTTTTTGTTCTGCTGATTTACCTCCTGTTTCTGCTTTTTACAATGCTGCTACTGGAATGGGTACCCAAGAAAGAATATTTATGAATGGTGAAGAATCTGGTAGTGAAGGTCGTGCCTTTGGTCATATTGCTACTGGTGTAAATGCTGGTACTACTTACGAATTACCTTATTTAGGTAAATTTAGCTGGGAAAATTCTGTAGCTAGTCCTTATACTAGCAATAAAACTATTGTGGTAGGTACTGATGATGCTACTCCTGGACAAGTATATTTTTATATTGGCACTAAAACCAATACTGGAACTGAAATAGATAAAGCCGGTTTAAATGGTGGTAAATTATATGGAGTTAAAGTTACTGGTTTAGCTGCTGAATTAAGCGCAAGTATTCCTGCCGCTAATACTGCATTTTCATTATTTGATTTAGGTCAAGTTCAAAACATGACTGGAGCTGCTTTAAATACTGCTAGCAACACAGCTGGTGTTACCAATTTCTTACGTCCTGAAGATGGTGCTTGGGATCCTGCTAATCCTGCTGATTTTTATTTTGCAACTACCAATTCATTTACTGCGCCTAGTCGTTTGTGGAGATTGCGTTTTACTGATATCAACAATCCTGAATTAGGTGGTACTATTACAGCTGTATTAGATGGTACTGAAGGTCCTAAAATGATTGACAACATGGGTATGGATAATTTTGGAAACATAATGTTGCAAGAAGATGTGGGTGGTCAAGCACATATTGGTAAAATATGGCAGTACAATACTGCTACTGATGTAGTTAAATTAATTGCTCAACACGATGCTAACCGTTTTACAACTGGTGCTCCTAATTTTTTAACTATAGATGAAGAAGCTTCTGGTATTATAGATATGCAAGAAATATTAGGTGCTGGTATGTTCTTAATGGTAGATCAAGCTCATTATGCTCAACCTGGTGAATTAGTAGAAGGTGGACAATTATTAAGCCTTTACAATCCTGATACGTATAATTCAAATCCAGAAATTAGTATATTAGGTAACAATTTAATAATTTCTAATAATGATATTACTCCAACTACTATTGACAACAGCGACTTTGGCAGCATTATGAAAGGCAATACATTGAATAAAACTTTTGTAATACAAAACAATGGTATTGGAAATTTAGTTATAAATGGAATAGCATTAAAGGGTCTAAATAACTCTGAATTTAAAATTATGAATCCGCCAACTTTTCCTTTAAGTATTAATTCAAACTCTATTTATAGCTTTGAAGTTCAATTTGCACCAACTACTGTAGGAGTGAAAAATGCTAACATTGAACTTACATCTAATGATGTTGATGAAAGAATATTTAAATTTGATATCAAAGGTAATAGCACTCAAAATACCAATACAAATCAAGTCAAATCATCGAGTGAAATTATAGTTTATCCTAATCCAACAAATGATGTCTTGAATATTAAATTTTTGAATAACAATCAAAAAAATGCAACCATCGGATTATTTGATTTACAAGGTAAAAATATTTTAAATAACAGTTATTCAATAAATCCTAATGAAAATATCATGATTAATACCAAAAACATTCAATCTGGTATTTATTTTATTGAAATTAGATCAGATAATAAAATTGAAAAGATTAAGATTGTTATTACTCATTAATTAAATTCAAAAAACACTTATTAAAAGGCTAGAAATTTCTAGCCTTTTTTTATTTTGAAAAATCCTGTATTTAAACCCATATTCCGAATTAGGATTTGTTATAAAAAGGTAAAGTACCATAAAATCAAGCGTCCAAACATTATTATTTTATGCAGTAATAGCAGAATTATTACTTGTAAAAAAATAGATTAGAAACATGAGTTTGAAACAATTTTTCTTTGGTATAAATTTCTAATTTGAATTCTAGATTAAATTGAAATTACAAATCCAATAAAAAATCTTTAAACCAATTAGCACTATTTTTAGGTGTTCTTACTTTGGTATGGAAATCAACATGAATTAAACCAAACCTTGGATGGTAACCTTCTGCCCACTCAAAATTATCCAACAATGACCATGCAAAAAAACCTCTTAAATCAATACCTTCATTCTTTGCTTTTAATGCTTGTTTTAAATGTGCTTTATAATATTCAATTCTTTTCTGATCATTGACTTTATTTAATTCCATTTTATCATATAATGCTATTCCACTTTCAGTAATAATCAATGGGATGTTGGTATTGTATTGATTTATTTTTTTTAATACATTGTAGATGCTTGGTGGGTATATTTCCCAGTTCATTGCTGTTAACTCCTTTGTTCTTTTGGTGGCAGGAATTTGTTTAATTTTTAAAAATGGATTAAAAGGATTGTGTTTAAACACTTCGCGAGTATAATTTTGAACACCTATAAAATCAAAAGGTGTTTTTAAACTATTCTCATCTTTTTCTAATAAATTTATATAATATTTATTAAGAAATGTTAAATTTTCTAAGGGATAGCCTTGGCCAATGACAGGTTCAAAAAACAGTCTATTGATAATAGTATCTGCCAATTCCGCTGCTTTAACATGTCTAATATTTGAATCATAACTCGTTATATCAGTAAAAGAAAATGTAGAACCTACTTGTAGATTTGAATTAAAATTTTTGATGACATGAAATGCATGATTTTGACATAAATTAGCATGTTTTAATGCAAATATGAAATTGTTTAATCCTTTTTTACCCGGAGCGTGATTCCCAAAGAAATAACCAGCTCCTGTAAAAACAGAAGGTTCATTTAAAATCATCCAATGTTTTACTTGTGTAAAATTGGTGATGCATACAATAGTGTATTTTTCAAACCAATTCTGTATTTCTGGATTTACCCAACCCCCTTTATTTTCAAGTGCTAAAGGCAAATCCCAATGGTATAATGTCACCCAAGGAGTTATGTTGTTTTTTATACAACAATCAATTACTTTGTGATAAAATTCAATCCCTTTTGTATTGATGTTTTCACCATCTGGCATGATTCTACTCCATGCTATACTGAATCTAAAATGCTTAAATCCTAATATTTTTAATTGAAAAATATCTTGTTCAAAATGATAATAAAAATCTGTAGATTGTTTTAAATGATGATTGTTTTTAATTTTTGTTTTTGTAGAATATTTCCATTTTTTCCTATCGCAAAATTCATCCCAAATCGAATGCTCTTTACCATCTGTTAAATGCGCTGATTCAGTTTGTGGAGCAGATATAGAAGTGCCCCAAATAAACTCAGACCCAAATTCACTGGAAAACATCTATTAAAATTGAAGTTTAAATTCTTTTAGAAACTGAACTTCAGTATTGTCTTCTTCTTCGTTAATTAAATCTAATTCAACCACATCGTTATGATGATGCAAGGTCCATTGGTGTTTATTGAATTCTAATGCAGTTAAATTTTCTACCCAATCTCCACTATTTAGATACAAAATTTCATCATTTTCATTTTTTATATTTTTAATGGCTGGTTGATGAATATGTCCACAAACAACAGTTCCACATTGTTCATTTAATCCATAGTTTATCGATGCATTTTCAAAATCATTGATAAATTTTACAGCTTTTTTAACACTGTTTTTAATGTTTTTGGAAAGCGAAATTTTTTTCCCTGTAAATTTCTCAGAAAAATAATTGACAAAAGTATTTAATAAGATAAGCAAGTCATAGCATTTACCACCTAATTTAGCTAGCCATTTAATGTGATTGACACTAAAATCAAATACATCGCCATGAAAAAATAAAGTTTTAGTGTTATTTACATCTAAAACCAACTGGTTTAAAATTTTTATATTTCCAAAATTATATCCATTAAACTTTCTTAATAACTCATCATGATTGCCTGTAATGTAATATATTGGAACACCTTTATTAGACAATTTTAATATATACCTGATGACATTCATGTGACTTTTAGGGAAATAATTTTTAGAAAATTGCCAAATGTCTATAATGTCACCATTGAGAATTAATGTAGATGGATCAATGCTTTTTAAATAATTTAATAGTGATTTAGCTCTACATCCATAAGTTCCTAAATGAACGTCTGAAATAACTGCAATTTCAACTGGTCTTTTATCCATTATTTCTTAAAACAATTACTTAATGACTTTGACCAGAAAAAAATAATAACAATTTGTATAATGTAACTCATCAATAATTTTTATTACAAAATTATGAATGATAGATAAATTCAATTTTATTAAAATGTTACTAAATTACTGTTTTAAATCACAAATCTTTACTTGCTCCTGGCGTATTATTTACTGGCATGTAATCATTTTTATATTTAAAACTCAATTTTTTATAGATGTCATCTGAATAAAAAGCAATTCTTGATAAGGTTTTGTCAATTTCACTTTCATCTAACCCTTCTGTTTCTCTGATGATTTTTAAGTAAATCCAATTTTTAAATTTAACACAAGCCATGCCATATAAGTCGTAATTCATTTCCAATACATCTTGGAAAAAATTTTGCGTGTTGCTATCTGTTACTTTAATTACAGGACTCATCACTTGAAAGTAATTTGATTGATTCGTTTCATTTTTAAACACATCAATCCAAACATCTGAACTGTCTTTTTTTAAACTCCATTGTCCAGGTTTATCTCCACGGCATTTTTCGGCATCAACACCCAATTTTTTGATGCACAATTCAACTAAATTATTTGTTTCGTTTAATTCCATAAAACAAATGTATAAAATTTATTTTATTTGACTAAATACCCACCACATCTCATTGCCAATTTCTAGACTTCTTTCACTGTATTTTTGATTTGCAATATCAGTTCCATCATGAACTTTTGGATCATCATATTTAATAGGTATTCTAACATCAGCTCCAAATACTACAGGACAAGCATCGTCAGCACTATTGCAAGTAAGTATAGCTGCATAATCACTTTTGGGGTTAAAATCATGATGATATTGCTTAGAAAAACAAATGATTGGAACTTCATTCTCATTGTACTTAATTGCATAAATTGAATTTTCATTTTTTGAAATACAATCGATAGAAAACCCTTGTAAAGTAAGTGTTTCTAGTACTTTAGGATTAATAGCAGTTACATCAGTTCCACCAGAGTAACTTTGTACATTTTTTAATCCAAAATAAGCACTCATGGTTTGAGCCCAAATTTGAGCTAAATGGCTTCTTCTGGAATTGTGAGTACAAATAAAATTGAGTCTGATTGTTTCATTTTTTGAACGTTTGAGTTGAATGTATTGTATTAAAGGAATTAAAGTTTCTTTGCGTTCATTCGAAATTTTTTCTTCTTTAAATTGATTGATTGTGTTTAATAATTCTTGATTCATTTTTTAATTAAATTTATTTTTTAAATACAAACTTGCTTTTACTAATAAAATTAGGGCAGGCACTTCTACTAAAGGTCCAATCACACCAGCAAATGCCTGTCCACTGTTGATTCCAAAAACACCTATAGCAACTGCGATGGCTAATTCGAAATTATTACCACTGGCTGTAAAAGATAATGCAACTGTATCGCGGTATGATGCTCCAATTTTTTTGCTAATAAAAAACATCATAAAAAACATGATGACAAAAAATATAGCTAGTGGCAAGGCTACTCGCAACACATCTAACGGCAATTGCACAATCGTATTGCCTTTTAAACTGAACATCACAACAATGGTAAAAAACAAAGCAATTAAAGTGATAGGTGAAATTTTAGGAATAAATATAGTATTAAACCACACTTCCCCTTTTTGCTTAATGAGAACTACTCTACTTATCATAGCCAAAATAAATGGAATACCTAAGTATAAGAATACCGTTTCTAAAATTTGTATAAACGATATATCAATTTCTAATGCCTTAATACCAAACAATGGCAACATTATTTGCAAATAAAAATAGGCATACGCACTAAAAAACAATACTTGCAAAACACTGTTTATACCCACCAATCCAGCTGTTAATTCCCTATTGCCTCCAGCCAATTCGTTCCACACTATCACCATGGCAATACAAGGCGCAAGCCCAATAATAATTAAGCCTGTCATGTATTCTGGATAATCTTTTAAAAAAATGGTTGCCAAAGTAAACATTAAAAAAGGACCTACAATCCATGTTATAAAAAATGAAGTCCATAACAATTTGGGTTGCTTAAACATTTGAGGTACTTGCTTAAAATCTACTTTTGTAAGTGGTGGATACATCATCAATATTAAGCCAATTGCCAATGGTACATTAATGGTTCCACGATTAAAAGAATTGATAAAACGAGGAGTATTTGGAAAAAAATATCCAATAGCTACACCAAGTGCCATAGCAAGAAATATCCATAGTGTAAGGTTTCTATCTAAAAATTTAAGTTTAGGTTGCATATACTTTTTTATCTATTTAAAATATTCTTTATTCACAAGTCTCTCCTTCGCTACAACAAGGTGCTTCTACTTTTGTAGTATCGATTGGATTAATGGGATTATGTATTTGTTCGGTCCTATTTGTTGCTTTTGTATTTGCTTTATAATTTTGATATTCAAAAAAACTAAAGAAAAAAATACTAGTCAAAAGTCCTATCCAAAATAACCAAATTGAGAATTTTTGTTGAAATGAATTTTTTGCAGGCTCGCAAGCGCAATCATTTTCACAAGCAGTTGCAGAATATTTAGGCAATACATAAATTTTGTAATAAGAAATAGTAAATGATACAGCACAAATAACCAATAAAAGAGGATACAAAGATTTTGTGATAGGAGAAGCCATTAAACCAGCACTTGAAATACCTAATAAAGAAGCAATTGGGCTTACACATGCTACAGTGCAAACACCGCTTTTACAAACAGTAAAAAACATAGGAATAATAGCACTAATACTTCCCGAAAGTGAAGTCCAAATAGATTTAAATTTAATCATAAAGTAATTTTTTTAATAACGTTTAACAACAACCTCCACCTGGAGTACAACAAGAAGATTTAACTTCGCTTAATTCA
>CAYVDH010000015.1:0-34263 GCA_964450355.1 uncultured Flavobacteriaceae bacterium | reverse complement strand
CTACTGAACAAAGCTAATTATTCATTCATATACATTTAAACATTTAAAACAAAGAGATTTTATCTGTAAAAACCTCTTTTCCGTTGTTTAGTTTGATTATATAAACCCCTTTAGTCAAATTATGACTGATGATTTCACTGGTATTGTTGTTTATTTGATAACTGTTTATCAATTTTCCGCTTAAATCTACTATTTCCAATTGTAAATCTTCATCAGATTTAATGCTGATACCTTGATTGTTATATTGTATTACATAAGGCTTTAGAATGGAATTAGTAGATATAGACGAGATCGTAACATCAGGATAAAATCTATAAACAGTGTTAGCTGTTGGATGTTCTGATAACCCTTTGAATGAACCTGAATTAATGACTCTAATTAAACTTGGGTCTGCAATGGTTCCACTTACTGCTAAATAAGGTGAATTATCAAAATCCAATAATCCGTAATAAAAAGTATTAAAATTTAAATCTGTAACTGAATTTGTACCAAATCTAAATTCAATAGAATTGTCAGATTCATATAACCAAATCTGATTGTTTTCTATGTATTCTGTTTGCATATCACCTGTTTCTACTCTGATGTTTTTATATTCTATTTTAAGAATTCTATTTGGAGTTGTTCCAGTGATTAAATAACTAATAGGAGATAAACTGTTGTTGTTATTTTCTGAAACATAATTTTCTTGACCACATGAGATGTTGTCATCTTCATTTTGTGTGAAATAAATGTAATTTGGCTGGATTCTCACACTGTCAACCGATCTACCAAAATATTTAAATTTAAAAGCAACAGATATTTCTTTGTTCCATGCATCTACAACAGTACTACCTACCAAATTAGAATAGGCTATAGTAGTGTCATTGAATTTATAAAATAACGGTTGAGCAATGGAAGTCATTACTGAAGTAAGTAACATTGTAAAAAGTATTTTTTTCATCATAGGGCAAATCTAAATAAATAATTTATAAAAAAAAGAAAAATACATTTTGTTGCTGTCTATTTTAAGTTTTATTTTGCTGAATGGAGAAAATAGAAACTGGTTTTGATGGTTTATTTGTTATAAAACCTAGAATATTTCAAGATAGCAGAGGTTATTTTTTTGAATCTTATAATAAGGATTCATTTGAAAAAATAGGAATCAAAGAACATTTCATTCAAGATAATCAATCCCTTTCTCAAAAAAACACATTGAGAGGTTTGCATTTTCAATCTCCCCCTAATGCTCAAGGTAAATTAATAAGAGTAATTAAAGGTGGAGTTTTAGATGTGGTAGTAGATATTAGAAAAAGTTCTAAAACTTATGGGCAACATTTTGCAATTGAATTGACTGAATCAAATTTTTTAATGCTTTACATTCCTCAAGGTTTTGCACATGGTTTCAAAAGTTTAGAAGACAACACCATTTTTTCATATAAATGCACCGATGTTTATCATCCAGAAACTGAAGGAGGCTTACTTTGGAACGACCGCGAATTAAACATCCAATGGAATGTAGATTCACCTGTAGTGTCTGAAAAAGACACCAAATATCAACCCTTTAGTTTATTTATATCACCATTTTAATTTCAAAAACAATGGACAATAAAATTAATAATCTAGTAGATTCTTTAAGTAAAAAATATGAACAAACAGGTCAAGATTTGAGTTCTTACCTCGAAGGATTATTAGTAAGCGATTACGTTCCTTATTGGGAATACATACATCTTGATACTTTATTGACTTTACAAAAGCCTAAAACAAAAATACCTGATGAACGTATTTTCATTATGTACCATCAAATTACTGAATTGTATTTTCGATTAATTTTGGATGAATGTGAACAAATCACCAGCAACATCAAATCCTCTGAACATGCCAATGAGTTTGAAATGCGATTGAACAGAATTAATAGGTATTTTAAAAACCTAACAGATTCATTTGATGTCATGAGTATAGGCATGGAAAAAGAGCAATTTTTAACATTTAGAATGGCTTTATTACCAGCTAGTGGATTTCAAAGCGCTCAATACCGCACCATTGAATTATTTGCTACTGAACTTTTGAATTTGGTTCATGTAGAAAAAAGGCATTTGTTTGATCATAAATCGGATATTGAATCGATGTATCCGTTTATTTATTGGAAAAATGGAGCTACTGAAGTTTCCACTGGAAAAAAAACTTTTACCTTGCAACAATTTGAAGAGCACTACGATCACAAATTAATTCATATTGCAAAGTCTTTAGAATTGAAAACAATTGGAAGTATTTATACAACACATTTTAAAACGAACGATTCCATTAAAAATGCTTTGAAAAAATTCGATTTAAATGTGAATGTAAATTGGCCTTTAGCTCATTTTAAAACGGCTGTAAAGTATTTGCAACAAGAACCAGAAACCATTGCTGCAACAGGTGGAACTAACTGGCAAAAATACTTACCTCCTCGATTTCAAAAGAGAATCTTTTATCCTTTTATTTGGACCGAAGACGAAAAAAACGAATGGGGGAAACAATGGGTAGAAGAAGCCAGAAAAGAAGTATCAAAATAATAAATAATGTTGTATATTTGAATCACTATTATGAGCAATAAAAAAGAAGAAATTGTAGAACAACCAATTGACATTGAATTAACAGAAGAAATTGCCGAAGGCATATACAGTAATTTAGCCATCATTACACACAGTCAGGCTGAGTTTATTATAGATTTTGTAAGGATTTTACCTGGTGTTCCTAAGGGAAAAGTAAAAAGTCGAATCATCATGACTCCTCAGCACGCTAAAAGACTCCTTTTTGCTTTAGGAGACAACATGCAAAAATTTGAATCCAATTTTGGAGAAGTAGATATCGATAATGGAAATGGCGGTGGTGGATTCCCTATCAACTTTGGTGGAATGACTGGACAAGCTTAGTTTTTTATTCTACTGTCTTAATTGACATATTCCACCACTCTTTATCAGTAAGAGCGCCAAGTTTTTCATAAAAATCAATGGCTTTAACATTCCAATCAAGAACTTGCCATTGCATTTTGTAATATCCAATTGATTTTGAATAATCTAGACAAGCGTTAAACAACATGGAACCTATCCCTTTTCCTCTATAGCTTGAAGTCACTATTAAATCTTCTAGAAACAAGCATTTTCCCTGCCAAGTGGAGTATCTAACATAACATAAGGCTATGCCTATGATTTTGTTGTCATGTTGGGCAACAAAACATGTGAATACTGGATTATTAGAAAAACCATCAATTAAAAGTTGCTCTTTTGTATTAATTACGCTTGATTCTGCTTGTTCGAAAATGGCTAGTTCTTTTATTAAAGCCAAAATATCTTCAACATCATTTTGGTTTGCAATTCTTATATTGACATTAGAAGACATTATTGAACAATGATTTTAAACCCTTGAGATTCTATTACATCACCCTTAATTACCTTGTATCTTTTTCGTAGTTCAATATTCCCATTGCACAACACATTAGAAGAAGTTACTAATTCAGAGGCATGAGCACCTGACTCAGCTACATTTAAAAACTTAAGTAATTGTATTAAAGGGATAAATGGTTTGGTAAGAGTAAAAGACAGTTCTTTAGCCATGAAGTGAACTATCGAACAACAAGTTTTTGCATGGAGCTTTGTTCTCCATTAGAAAATTTAGTTAAATAAATTCCTTTATCTAATTTAATGTCTTCTAATATGATTGTAAATTGACCAGATTTAATTTCAAGTTCTGTAGGAACGTATGTGAATACAGATTGACCAATCACATTAGAGATTGTGAATTTGTAATTTGTACCTGCTTTGTATGTCACATCAAAAGTTACTTGAAGTGAATTACCACTCATAGGATTAGGGTACAACTTGTAAGAAAAAGGTGTAGCCTCTGGTGCTGCGCTTAGGGTGGCGACAGTAAAAAATATGCTCAATAGAATAGAGTAGAATTTTACCATGTTACAAAAGTATAATAAAAAAAGGAATAAAAAAAGGCGGCTAAAAAATTAACCGCCTTTTTTATCGAATATTTTAATTGATTAGTGAGCTTTGTTCTCTTCAGTTGGAGCTGGAGCAGTTCCTTCTGTAGGAGCTGGAGCTGTTCCTTCTGGAGTAGTAGTAGGAGTTGTAGCTGTTGGCTCAGTTGTAGGTGGAGTTGTAGACTCAGGAGTTGCAGAAGTTGCAGTTGAATCTTTTTTTGCTTCATCAGTTGGTGTAGCAGAATTGTTGCAAGCAACTAAAGCAACAGCAACAAAAGCGAATAAGAATAATTTTTTCATTTTTTATTATAATTTAAATTTGATTTCTGCAAAGGTAAACCAATATTTCTATTTTCAATGAGTATATTTAAATAATATCCACAGACTGTTTACAATTTACGACATCAATTGTTTTGAATTTCTTTCTCTTTCGTGTTGCTTTAAGTATATTTTCCTTATTCTTAATGATTTAGGAGTTAATTCCACGTATTCATCTTTTTGAATGTATTCCAAAGCTTCTTCCAACGAAAACTGAATTTTAGGCGGCATTTTAGCACTGTCGTCTTTGCCAGCTGCTCTGAAATTTGTCAATTGCTTAGCTCTAACTAAGTTCAATACCATGTCATCTTGCCTGTTGTTCTCTCCTACTACCTGACCTTCGTATATTTCTTCGCCTGGATCAACAAAAAATACACCTCTGTCTTGCATTTTATCAATTGAATATGCAGTACTTGTACCTGTCTCCATGCTAACTAACGAGCCATTTACTCTTCCTTGAATTTCACCCTTCCATGGTTCATAATCTACAAATCTGTGCGCCATTATAGCTTCACCTTGAGTTGCCGTAAGCATGGTGCTTCTTAATCCCATCAAACCTCGAGCTGGAATTTTGAATTCCAAATGTTGCATATCACCCTTTGGTTGCATAATCAATAATTCACCTTTCCTTTGAGTAGCTAGTTCAATGACTTTACCTGCAAATTCTTCAGGAACATCAACTACTAAATTTTCAATCGGTTCACATTTTTCTCCGTTTATCTCTTTAATGATTACTCTAGGCATACCTACTTGTAATTCATACCCTTCTCTGCGCATGGTTTCTATTAATATTGACAAATGCAATACTCCTCTACCATACACCAACATGCTATCTGGGCTCTCAGTATCTTCTATTTTTAGTGCTAAATTTTTTTCTGTTTCTTTTAGCAATCGTTCTCTCAAATGCCTTGAAGTTACAAACTTACCTTCTTTACCAAAAAATGGAGAATTATTGATAGTAAACACCATGCTCATGGTTGGTTCATCTATTAGGATTTTACCCATCCCTTCAGGATTTTCGTAATCGGCTATCACATCTCCAATAGAAAAATTATCAATTCCTACAACAGCACAAATATCTCCATTCACTAACCTATCTACCTTTTTTTTGCCTAAACCTTCGAAAGTGTACAATTCTTTCACTCTCATTTTAGCTAATTCTCCATTGTTTTTAACAAGGGTTACAGGCTGATTCTCTTTGATAGTACCTCTGTGAATTTTGCCTACTGCGATTCTTCCTAAATAATTGCTATAGTCCAACGAAGTAATTTGCATTTGTAAAGTTCCATCGTTTTCAATTGGAGCTGGCACGTATTCCAACACACAATCCAATAAAGCTGAAATGTCATTGGTTTTTACTTTGTAATCTGTACTCATCCAACCTTGCTTACTGCTACCGTATATTGTTGGGAAACTCAATTGTTCTTCATTAGCATCTAAATTAAAGAACAAATCAAATACTGCTTCATGCACTTCATCTGGTCTGCAATTTTCTTTATCTACCTTGTTAATTACTAAAATTGGTTTTAAACCAATTTGCAATGCTTTTTGCAACACAAAGCGAGTTTGAGGCATAGGACCTTCAAAAGCATCTACTAACAACAATACACCATCTGCCATTTTCAATACCCTTTCCACTTCTCCTCCAAAATCAGCGTGTCCAGGAGTGTCAATGATGTTAATTTTTATTCCTTTGTATTGAACAGATACGTTTTTTGAAAAGATTGTAATCCCTCTTTCTCTTTCTAAATCATTGTTATCTAATATCAATTCACCACTCTCTTGATTTTCTCTAAACAAATTACAATGGTGTAATATTTTATCAACTAAGGTTGTTTTTCCATGGTCAACGTGAGCTATAATAGCTATGTTTCTGATAAGTTGCATACTTTTTTTAGTCCTTTTTTTAAAGGGCTGCAAAGGTAGGCATAAAAATTCAAGAAATTACTATTTTACTTAAAGTTAATATTCGTCATAATAATCGTAATCACCATAATTGGAGTAAGAGTAGTAATCGTGAGTGTATCCACCATTTCTTTTTCTTACATAACTCATGTACAATTTAAACAAATGATCGCTTATAATTTCTTCTTCATTTCTTTTTTCAGTGATGCTATATGTTTTTGAATAAAAGGCTAAGTCATCTTTGTTACTGTTAATTTTGTTAGTATCCAATGGCATTGCTGAAGAAAAATACAAAGTAAATTCATCATCTTCTTCATATTTGTATTTATAAATGTACATACGGTATGAGTTTTTACCTTGTTTTATTATTTTTTCTCCTACTTTAATGACTGTGTCCATGACATTGTATTCACTGCTGTTCTTTTTGATTTCAGCCATGATCATTTCGTTTTGACTTTTGTATTTTTTTGGAAACTTATCCAATGAATTCCCATTGTCCATGATTTTATAAAACTTAGTTCTAGTTTTTACATCTTTAGCTAAAGTTTCATAAACTGAATCATGAAAATGTATTTTTTCTTTTAACAAAGCTGGCAAAATTTTTAATCTTAAATTGTTGTCTGTGATTTTTAAAATTTTATCTACTAAACTTTGCATGGTTGTATTTGTAGTTCTTAATGGCAAAGTTAATTTCATTAAATTACTAAATTCATCACTGTATTCAGACGATTCATAATCATAATCCCCATAATTGTAATAATTGTATCTATTGTAATGCCTGTATTCACCATAAGAACTGTAATCGTCTTCTTCTTTAATTACTGATGCTATTTTTTTCTTGTAAGCAACCCTTGCTTCGGTAATCAACCTGTTGTGTATGGATGAATAATCGGCTGTACTAATGATTGAACTGTCTTTCATTTTAGCAATTGTTGAGTATGCATTTTCTCTAAAATCTTGTAAACTTGACAACTCTATCAATTCTGGCAATAGTGTTTTTGTCAATTTTAAAGTATCAAAATAATCAAACAAATTCTCCATTTCATAGCTTTGGTCTGAAATTGGAATGTCTGTTGAAATGATTTGTTTTATGGATTTGTAACTAACATCCGATTTTTGATTAGCAAGTGCTTGCAAAATCTGTATTTGTAAATAGGCAGTATCTTCAAATCGTTTATACAATTTGCTTAAATACGGAACAATGACATTGTCCATGCTATCAATGTATCCAAGTCTTGAAATCATGCCTGATCTAATTTTAGCGCCTTTGCTTTTGTTGTTCACTGTATCAATGACATTCATCATGTCTTTGATGTCTTTTTTAGTAAAATTAACATTATAGAAACTTTTTATGGATTGTTTTCTTTGAATGCTATCTGATGAAGCAAATTCTTTAAAGAATCTTTGTGAAGAACTCAATGAATCATAGTCAGGAACTAAAGTATCCGAAACATCAAATGAATTCATAAACTCATTGATTGCTGAAGGATTTCCAGAGACAGTATCAACAAAAGCAATGACATTGTAATTAAACAATCCTTTACTTACTCTCATTATTCTTACTTGTCTATTCGTGTTAGTGTCAGAAATGATGTAATGGACATATACAGAATTGTTTTTTGTTTTTCTGTATTTTCTAACTTTGTAATTCAGTTCTGTTGAATCGTTGTAATTATTATTGATGCTTGTTTCCCAACTGTAATATGGTTTTTTGTATGTATATACTTCTATTAACTCATTGCTATTAGGAATTTTAAAATACATTGATTCTCTTTCTTCTTTGTATTTACTTGGCTTATCATCCTCTTCGTCTTCGTTATTATAATCATAAAAATAACTGTATTCGTATTTGTTTTTCTTTACCAACAAAGGATTAGTAGGAGTTTTAACTTTAAAATACGAATTGGTATCCTTGTATTCAAAATATTGATAGGTTGGTTTACCATTGAATTTTATTGATTTGAAAAATTCATCATCAAATGAACCTGATTTTTTAGGTTTGGATAAAAACAAAATATAACGAGTGCCACAAATAACAAATCGTCCATACATTTTTTCTTTGTTTTTACTTTCAAACACAACATCACTTGCATTATAGCCTTGTATGATGTGATTTCTTTTTGAATTGATTTTGTAGTTGTCTGTTTTAGCAAAACTTTGAGCCATGACAGTCAATTCAAATGTATCTTCTTCCAAATAATTGTCATTCAATAAATCTTCTTGCTTAATTAAGTAAGTATTTCCTGAATTGTTATCATAAACTACATGCTCAAATGAAGGATCAATTTTGGAGCGTTGTTCCAATTTTGTTACTTTTTTATCAATTGGCAATTGAATTGAAAACACACTGTCTTCTGATGAGACATTATGCCATGAAGATGCCACATTTTCATTAATTTTTAAAGATTTAAAGAAATTATCAGACTCTGAACCTGTAGCAAATTTTTCTTTTGCAGACATCCTTATTATGTACACATTGAATGGAGAAACTAAGATTTGAAACCTGTTTAAATCCCCTGTTTTCAATTCAGTAACTATATCAAACCCTGGAAATCCATTGCTTTTTATTTCTTTTTTCGTTTTGATTTCACCAGGGATATTTTCAAATATCATGGTATCAATATCGAGCAATATGTCGTTTTGAGACTTATCTGAAAAAGCAGAATTACACGAAATTTTTTCAATTTGGTAATAGTATCCATTGGCTAAATCGGGGCATAAATACGATGAGTATGAACTATAATTTCTTACTTTTGTTAAACGCATTGGTAAATTTGCGGTGATGACACCATCTTCACTAACGGTGGTTGTGTATTCATGCTTGTATTTCATGTCTTCATACTTTTGCGCTAATTTACTTTTCTCATTGGCTATGCTTTGAACTGGTCTAATTTTATAACCTTTATCCACTAACATTTGAAGCACTCCTTTTTGATTAGGTAAGTGAGCACAACCTACACCTGTGAACAAGGCTTTGCCTAATTGCATGATGGAATCCATTCTTCGAACCATGTTTGCATTGCGCTTGTATAACATGTATTCTCTGAAATGTTCACTTTCTGTTAATTTATCTATGGAATCAATCATGTAAAGATTTCCTTTGCGATAAGCTTCAGCTACTTGTTCTCTCATTTTGTAGCTGTAATATTTTAGTTTTTTATTTTTTTCTTTGTTTTCTTCTGGCTCTTTTCTAGATTTTTCAACCAACAATCGGCTCTCTTCATATCCCTCTACACCTGTCAAAGCTTTTCCAGTTTTTTTCCCTAGTTGATAAATGTACAAATCCAACCAAGCATCTTCTTCAAAATCATTATCACTACCTCTTTTAAGCAAATAATTTACCTCCCTTACTTCAGCACTTAATTTTCTTTCAATAAGTTCTTTGTCAAAACTATTAACAACAAAATCTTTTAAATTCAAATAGCTGTTGGTACTTCTGCTATACACTTTATCTTTATCCTCTGGTTTTTCTTCTTCATCTTCGCTGATCCAACGGTGAATTACACTATCTAAACTTTGTTCAAGTGCTACTACATCGCATTTTAATAAAGACAAGTAAAAAGAATCACCTAAGTGAAAAGCCAATTTTCTACTGATATGCATGGTGCCATAAACATAACTAGGTTTTTTCAACCCATTACCAGTAATTTCCCATAACAACCCCTTTTGTTTTGAATTGTATTGGCTATGAAGATTAAATGAGAATAAAACGAATAAACTAAAAGTTAGGAAAAATTTTAAAATTTTCATGAATAAATATATGTATTTGCAAATTAAACGATTTTTTTTGGTGATTATTTCCTTGTTGTTAAAAAAAATTTTATTTAACATGATGATACTCTTGATATTTTATTCTTTATTTGAAGCATGGCATTGTCTCCATCCCTATTCTTTACAGTCATTGTACTGTATTTTATTATCCTGCTTTTAATCAGTTATTTCACTTCAAAAAACTCATCTAACCAAACTTATTTTAATGGAAATAAACAATCATTATGGTATTTGGTAGCATTTGGCATGTTGAGCGATTCATTAAGTGGTGTAACATACATTTCTGTCCCTGGAGCCGTATTAAATAGCTCCTTAACATACCTTCAGGTGGTCTTTGGTTATTTTTTAGGCTATTTTGTCATTATTTTTATTCTATTGCCATTGTATTACCGATTAAATTTAATTTCAATATACACCTATTTAAGGCAAAGGTTTGGAATCAATGCTCAAAAAACAGGCTCATTTTATTTTTTATTGTCTAGGTTATTAGGAGCTGGAGGAAGACTGATGTTGGCAATTGGAGTGATGCAATTATTTATATTTGACCATTACCACATTCCATTTGCTCTTACTACAACCGTATTTATTGCTTTAATGTTGGTTTATACTTACAAAGGAGGCATTAGAACTTTGGTTTTTACTGATGCATTCCAATCTTTCTTTCTTATTTTAGGAGTATGTTTATCCATTTATGCCATAGCAAATCATCTAAATTTTAGTTTTAATGACATTCTCAAAACCATTGAAACTAGCAAATACAATCAAGTGATAGAAACCAATATTTTAGCAAAAAATCATTGGATTAAACATGTGTTAGGTGGTGCTTTTTTCACCATTGCAATGACTGGGTTAGATCAGAATATGATGCAAAAAAATCTTAGCATGAAAACGCTTAAAGAAGCACAAAAAAACATTTTCTGGTTTAGTATTGTCATGGTAATTGTCAATGTATTATTCATTTCGTTGGGCATTTTACTGTATCATTTTGCTGAAGTAAAACAAATCAGCTTTGAACTAAACTCCAATGGCAAAGTTATTACAGATAATGTGTTCCCAATGTTGGCATTGAATCATTTTGGCACAATTGCTTCTTTGGCATTTATTCTTGGTTTAACAGCAGCCACTTTCAGCAGCGCTGATTCTGTGCTAGCGACATTAACCACCTCCTTTTGTATTGATTTTTTAGGGTTTGATAACACAAAACTCAACGAAGAAAAGCAACATAAAATAAGAAATAAAATTCACATCGGATTCTCCATTTTACTTTTATTAATCATCATTGGTTTGAAAGAGTTCAGTGATGGAAAATCCACCATTGATTTGATATTAAGCATTGCTACCTACACATATGGACCTTTAATTGGCTTATTCTTTATAGGTTTATATTCAAAATTAAGTTTTAAAGACAAGTTCATTCCTATCATTTGTATCTTCCCTCCTATCATTTGTTATTATTTAAGTCAAAATTCTGCAAATTGGTTCAATGGTTATCAATTAGGAAACGAAATCATTATTCTTAATGGATTAATAACAGTTATTTTGTTAATTTTCATCAGTAAAAAAAGCGTTTAAATTATTTTAACTTTTTAAATATTATTAAAACAAATACCGTTTTTAAAAAAAATCGACCGTTTTTAAAAAAAAAGTGGTCAAATTTTGACGATTCAATATTAATTCTTAAACTTTGCCCATAGATGATTTCCAATAAAGACGAAGAAAAGATAAAAAAAGCTTTTGCCAATAAACACTGGCCCGAAATACAAAGTTCAAATAGTTGGCTTGTATTTAAAATCATGGGTGAGTTTGTAGAAGGCTTTGAGCGCATGGCACAAATTGGTCCTTGTGTTAGTATATTTGGCAGTGCAAGAACCAAACCCAACCATCCAAGCTACATAATAGCTACCGAGATAGCCTCAAAATTAAGCAAAGCTGGGTATGGAGTGATTACAGGAGGTGGACCTGGTATCATGGAAGCAGCCAACAAAGGAGCAAAAGAATCTCAAGGCAAATCTGTCGGTTTAAACATTAAATTACCATTTGAACAACACCCAAATCCATACATAGATTATGATAAATTACTCGATTTTGATTATTTCTTTGTAAGAAAAGTGATGTTCATGAAATTTGCACAGGGATTCATTGTATTGCCAGGCGGATTTGGCACCTTAGATGAATTATTTGAGGCATTAACATTGGCACAAACAAATAAACTTGCAAAATTTCCGATAGTATTAGTTGGTTCATCCTTTTGGACTGGATTAGTAGATTGGATAAAAAAAGTAATGTTAGAGGACAGTCAATACATTTCACCAGAAGATCAATTTTTATTTAAAATAGTAGATACTGCCGATGAAGCAGTAGATGAAATCATAGAATTTTATAGCAAATACACCATAAGTCCTAATTTTTAAAAACCAATCAACAGCAAAAATGAAAAAAACATTAATTTACACACCTTTGCTTCTCATTTTGTCATGCTCTTCGCCTAAAATACACATACCCGGAAATTACGAGTATGATACTGTGTTCGAAGGACCTAAAGAAATGAATGCAACTCTCAGCAACATTGAAACTGCTGGAGATTTATCAGAAAAATATCCCGATGAAGACATCATCAATAAAGAAATAGAAGTGAGCATGACTTTTGAATACAACGATGAATATGATTCAACTTTATTTTCAAAACCAAAAGAAAAAAAGAAAAAATCAAAAGACTCAGATCTTGAAAAACTTTCTGAGGCTTTAAATTCTGTTAGTAAAGGAAAGAACATTACTTACACCATCTCAGAATCCAATACAGAAGATGAAGAATCTACTGAAAGACCATTGCCAGATGGTGAAGTATTTGCATACACCAGATACAAAAACACCTTTGTTTCCATCAAAGATTTTATTACGGAAAATTATTACATTTATTATGATGATGTAACTCCAGTAAAAAATGTAAAAATAAAAATTGATGACAACGTTGCAGAAATGAGTGGATACAATCAAAAAGGAAGTGGTGGTTATTTCAAATCTGATGGAAGATATAAAATATATTCATTTAACTTACCTATTAGAGGAACTGAAGTAGAAGTTAAATATTTAAAAGATAGCAGAGACGCTAAATTCAACAGTGTTATATACATTCCTGAAGACCATTTTACTAAAAAGAAAGTTGTAAAAATCGCCATGCCTGATTGGTTAGAGTTTGATGTAATAGAAAAAAACATGGACAGTACATCGTATAAAAAAGAAATCATTGAAGAATCTGCAAAAGGAGATGATGATGAAGAAGCAGTAGATAAAAAAGGCAACAAAATAAAAAAGAAGAAAAAATCAGGTAAAAAACAAAAGTTTTTAGTTTATACTTTTAAAGATGTACCAGCTTTCCCTTCTCTTAGAAATGCAAGAGGAGCATCATACAACATCCCAATGTTATACATCCATTACAAAACAGCAAATGGTTCTGAAGGCAAGAAAAATTTAATGAGAAATACTGACGATTTATACAAGTGGTACAGACTTGTGAGTGGTTCTCTAAAAAATGATACTGCTTCATTTGCTCAATTTACTAAAGACTTAGTAAAGAATGCAAAAACAGATGAAGAAAAAATAAAAACTGTGTATTATTGGATTCAAGACAACATCAGATACATTGCCTTTGAAGATGGAATTGCAGGTTTTAAACCTGATGAATGTAAAGATGTGTTTTCTAACAGATATGGCGATTGTAAAGGCATGGCAAATCTGGCAAAAAACATGTTAAAAATACTTGGATATGATGCTAGAATGACATGGATAGGTACCAGACATTTGAATTTTAGTTACGATAAGCCCGGTTTACCAGTAGATAACCATGCCATCTGTGCCGTAAAACTAAATGGGAAATTTATATTTTTAGATGCTACTGAAAATTATTGTCCTATTAACAATTATGCGAATAGAATTCAAGGTAGGCAATGCATAGTTGAAGATGGAAATTCATATACTGTGGAGAGAATCCCAACTTTCGGGCCAGATTACAATGACATTAGCACCAATGAAACAGCTGATTTAGTCAATGGAAATATTAATATCAAAGGTAAAAAAACATTTAAAGGTGAAAGTAAAATTGTGTTTTTAAGAAGTTATAATTTCTTAAAAACACAAAGCAAAGAAAGAGCCATGTATTTTTATTTAACCGATGAAAAACAATACATAGAAGCAAGCAATATAAGCACAACAGATTTAAACAACAGAGACATAGATGCTGTTGTAAATTACAATTTAACAGTTGGTAACCATAGCTTTGTAAAAGATGGAAAAACCTATGTCAATTTAGATTGGGATCAAGAATATGCCGACTTTGAATTTGATTCAGCTTACAAAGTTGATTATGACATCGATTTTAAAAGGCAACTCAACAAAACATTTACACTGAATTTAAAACCGGGACAAAAGGCAAATAAAATTCCACCAACCATTGCCATTGACAATGATTTCTACACTTTTAATTTAGAAATTAAACAAGTTGGAAACACATTGGTATATAAGAAAAAAATCGTTTTTAAACAAGATTATTTGCCAGTAAACATGCTTCAAAAATTCAATGAACACAGCAAACAATTAAAACAATTTTATAATTCATACATAGAAATCATTTAAAAATTACAACAATGAACTTATTAAAAAAAATCATCTGCATCGCTTTATATTTAAACCTTTCATCCGTTTATTCTCAAAGCGAAGGTTATAAAAAATATTTAAAAGAAACCATAGAGGACACTTTTAAAAACGAATCTGTGTTGATAGTTAAAGACATCAAAGAAGTAGTGATTACTCCCTACTTAGAAAACGATTACAAAATCTCTAATTACTCCACTACACAATACAAGATAAAAGACATGCATGCCCTTGAACGATTTAGTACAATTTACGAAGCCAAAGGCATCAAAAAAATAAATTACAACATCATCAAACCGGATGGGAAAGTAAAAGAAATATTCAAATTTGAAGATAAAGAATACAAAGATGAAAAAGCTGAAAGTGCTGTCAACTTTAGATTCACAGACAAAGAAATAGCTGTTGAAAATTTAGAAATTGGAGACATTGTCGAATACAAATTTGAATGGTCATACACTACAGTTAAGTACATGTACGAATACAAAGAAACTAAGAACCCAAATTTCTATTATGTTACCAGTAAAAATTACAATTTGTATAAAACATTGCCAAAGGACGAACTCTTTCTTCAAAAATCGTATCCAACACTTGGTAGCATGTTAATTTATACAATGCCCAATGAATTGGACTTAGTTCAACATGCAATTAAATGCAATTACAAATTCGAAAAAAACTCAAGTGGCAAAAAAACATACACTTTAAAAACGGGTCAAGAACCTGCGTTTAAATCTGAGTATTTTTCATACGACTACATTTCATATCCTGTAGTAAAATATGCCATTGTTCAAAACAAAAATAACGAGAAAGGCAACGCCTATCCCTACCAGTTCACTTCAAGCAAAGTAAGTTATGATGACATTGCTACCCTTGGTAGAAGATTTTACAAAGACCCAAGGTTTATGCCTAAGTATTTGTATTACATCAATACCACACCAACCAAAAAACCTATCAAAGAGGTAAGTTTAAATAAGTTTTTTTCCTCATTTTTAAAGACATTTATTCAAAAAGATGAAACAGATAAAATAGAAATAGTAAACAAATTGCACGAATATTTAACCAATAACGATGAAGTAAATACTTGGCAATTCAAATCGATGAATCAAGCTGTAATTTTAGCAAGATTCTGTGACAAAATAAAATTACCATACAAAATGGTTGCATGTTTAAAAAAGAATGAAGGCGTATGGGAAAATGTAGTTAGTCCTACTGAAATCAATTGGGGTATATTATTAGAAAAAGACGGTGAAAAAATATTTGCAGTGGCTACTGGTAAATCTGAAAATATCTATTTGAAATACGGAAGTTTAGCAGGTACAGAAGTGGTGGTATTTGACCCAAAACTACCAAGTGGACATGAAACTGAAACATACCCTGAAACAAAATACACTGAAAACAGACAATCAATAACAAGCGAAATAAACATAGAAGATGCGAAAAAGAATTCATTTCACTTCATAAACACTTACCAATATTTGGGTGTTCAAAGGTATAATTTAAATGAAAACATAGAAAACAAATTTGGACCTTCTGAGCTAAAAACTCCTTCAAAGTTTGCTGGATTAATAGATTGGAACATGTATGATAACGAAATTTTCAAAGACACTGGAGACATCTTGCCTGAATATAGAAGAATAAATTCTAGTTTTGGAAAATACATTGAAGATTATAACAAATCATCTTTTGAAGGATTAATATATGATGAATATGGTTCTTTTGATTTTAATTTAGACAGTTTTAAACTCTTTAAAGAAGGTGTATTTGCAGACAATCAAACTGACACTTCGGATTGCGGATTTAAAGTTGAATTTGATGTCAAAAACTTATTTGAAGAAAGTGCTAATAACATGGCTATTATTCATTTGGGCAAATTAATTACATCACAATTGGATATTGAGAATTTTAAAATCAACGAAAGAATAGGCGATGTTTACAACACCAATTTAAGACAATTTGAAACAAACATTACCTTAGAGTTACCAAAAGGATATAAAACTTTGAACTTAGATGATTTTAACAACAATTTTGAAAATGCAGCTGGCATTTTCAAAACAGAAGCAACTTTAAAAGGAAACACGATTATCTTAAAAACTCTAAAAATATACAAAACCAATTATTTACCTAAAGATAAATGGATTGAGATGATTGAATTCTTAAAAAAAGCAGCGATATTCTTTGATAAAAAATTAGTGTTAGAAAAAATCTAATTTAATCTTACTTTTGCAGCACAAAAAAAAGAATTATTATGATCATTGGAGTTCCTAAAGAGATTAAAAACAACGAAAATAGAGTAGCTTTAACACCTGCGGGAGTTAGCGAATTCATTAAGAACGGACATCAAGTTTATGTTCAAAAAACCGCTGGAAATGGCAGTGGATTTAGCGATGAAGAATACACAGAGGCTGGTGCCAACATTCTTCCTACAATAGAAGATGTGTATGCCATAGCTGAAATGATTATCAAAGTAAAAGAGCCAATAGAAAGCGAGTACAAATTGATTAAAAAAGGTCAATTGTTATTCACTTATTTCCACTTTGCAAGTTACGAGCCATTAACCAATGCCATGATTGAAAGTGGCGCAGTTTGTTTAGCCTACGAAACTGTAGAGAAAGCTGATCGTTCATTGCCTTTATTGGTGCCTATGAGTGAAGTTGCAGGAAGAATGAGTATCCAAGAAGGTGCTAAATATTTAGAGAAACCATTGGGTGGAAGAGGAATTTTACTTGGTGGAGTACCCGGAGTAAAACCAGCAGATGTAGTGGTATTAGGTGGAGGAATAGTAGGAACTCAAGCGGCTAAAATGGCTGCAGGACTTGGCGCACATGTTACCATCATGGATATTTCAATTCCTAGATTAAGACAATTAGACGACATCATGCCAGCTAATGTGCAAACATTATACAGCAACGGTTATAACATCAAACAAGCTATAAAAACAGCAGATTTAGTCATTGGTGGCGTTTTAATTCCTGGAGCTAAAGCACCTCATTTGATTACTAGAGACATGTTAAAGTTAATGAAAAAAGGAGCTGTATTAGTAGATGTTGCGGTGGATCAAGGCGGATGTTTTGAAACTACTAAAGCAACTACCCATGCTGAACCAACATATGTGGTAGATGATGTCATTCATTACTGTGTAGCTAATATGCCTGGCGCTGTGCCTTACACTTCAACTTTAGCTTTAACAAACGCTACATTGCCTTACGCTATACAATTAGCAAATAAAGGATGGAAAGAAGCTTGTAATCAAAACATTGAATTGAGATTAGGACTTAACGTAGTAGATGGTAAAGTTGTTTATAAAGGAGTATCAGAAGCCTTTAACTTGCCATATACACCTGTTGAAGACATTTTGTAAACCACACACCATAAATTCATCATTAAAAAAGCCATGAAATTCATGGCTTTTTTAAATTTAAGCCTATCAAATCTGCTAAAGTACATATTGCATTATTCACTGTAGCATTAATTTATGCCTATACTTTTAGTATTGTTAAATTTGTTATGCCACAGTATTTATTAGGTTATGGGTTCATCATTTTAAGGGTTGGAGGAGCAGCATTATTGTTTTATTTAACTTGTTTATTTATACAAAAAGAAAAGATAGATTGGAAAGCACATGGTGTAAGATTTTTACTTTGCAGTGTATTTGGTACAGCGGCTAACATGTTGCTTTTTTTCAAGGGATTAGAATACACAAATCCTATCAATGGGGCGGTATTGATGCTAGCAACACCTATATTTGTAGTTGTACTTAACTCCGTCATTTACAAAGAAAAAACAAGTGCAAAACAAAAAATTGGACTTATAACATCACTTTTAGGAGCACTATTGCTCATGTCTCATAAAAATTTTCAATTTACAAGCAAATCATTTATTGGAGATATCATGATTACAGTTAATGCTATGTTTTACGCCATATATTTAGTATTGGCTAAAAAATTAGTAAAACATTACCATCCATTCATTGTATCGAAATACACATTTTTAATAGGATTTCTTTTGGTAATTCCATTTGGATATAAGGAACTGACAATGACAAACTGGGACATGCCAACTGATATCGTCCTAAAAATTATTTTCATCATAGTTTGTACAACCTATATAACTTATATCCTTAATGCATGGGCTATAGCTAAAGCCGGACCAAACATTGTAGGATCATATATTTATCTTCAACCATTACTTGCTTCACTTATTGCTATTTATTTAGGAACAGACAACTTAACTTTGCTCAAAACATTGTCTTCCATTTTGATAATAATTGGAGTGTATTTAACAACATACAAAAAAAAACATGAACCAACTTAAAAGCATGACTGGATTTGGATCCAGCGAAACCATTCAGCAACATTTAGTTATAAAATCAGAGATAAAATCCTTGAATAATAAATTTTTGGAAGTCAATTTAAAAATCCCAAAATCATTTAAAGACAAGGAAATAGAGATACGTCATGTTTTAACTCAAAAAGTACAAAGAGGCAGTGTTACTCTTAGCATTTCAATAGAAAGAACTAATCAAAATCAAGGTATTGACTCCCTTAAAATTAATCATGAGTTAGCAACATCTTACCATCAAAAGCTATCCAATTTATCCATGAAAATAGATGGAAAAGAAAGGGATTTATTCAATTTAATCATCACTCTCCCTGAAGTTTTAAAATACGAAGAAAACGACAGCAATGAAGAAGAATGGAATTTGATATTAAATAACATTCAAGAAACCATTGAAAAATTTGACCAATTCAGGTTGCAAGAAGGCAATACCATTTCAGAATACATCAAGGGATGTTTGAGCAAAATACTAAGTTATTTAGCTGCGGTAGAAAGTGAAGAAAAAAATAGAAAAGAAGCTATAAAAAACAAATTATTTCAATCCCTAAAAGAAAGCCAAGATGAAATCAATATTGACAAAAACAGATTTGAACAAGAGCTGATATATTACCTAGAAAAAATAGATATTGGTGAAGAAAAAAGTCGATTAAAACAACACATCAATTATTTTGAATCCTGTTTGGCAAATGATGCTAGTGGCAAAAAACTTACATTCATATCGCAAGAAATAGGCAGAGAAATTAACACCTTAGGAAGTAAAGCCTACCATTTCCCCATACAACAACAAGTGGTATGCATGAAAGAAGAATTAGAAAAAATTAAAGAACAATTGTTGAATGTTTTATGACATCAAACTCTAAAATATCTTTCTCAGAAAAGAACAAACAATTTGCACAAAAATCCCTTATAGCATTTTTGTTTTTAGCATTTGGCGTCATTATAGGTTTGTATATAAACCCATTTAAACCTGACAAATACACTCAATTGTTAGAAATTATTAAAAAAGATTATGTTGATTCCATTGATATGGAAAACATGGAAGAAAACAACATTGAACATTTATTGTCGCTGCTCGATCCACATAGTAGTTACATCCCTCCCGCATATACACAAATGAATGCCCGTCAAATATCAGGGAAATACGATGGACTAGGAATTGAATACATTTTTTTTAATGACAGTTTGGTAGTGTATCGAGTATTTGACCAATCGCCAGCAAAAAAAAGAGGGATTAAAGAAGGCGATAGAATCATTAAAGCAAATGGCCATATTATTTGTGACACATTAAAATCAAATAAAATTTCAGAATACATGTACGGTGAAGATGGTAAAGAATCTAAATTATTGATTTTCAGAAAAAGCTTAAACAAAACCATTGAAATATCTGTACCTAAAGAAACTATTGTATTAAATAGTTCTTCGCTTTATTACATGGTTAATTCACATTTGGGATACATAAAGATTGACCGTTTTTCGTCTAACACTCATAGCGAGTTTATGAACTCCTTCAATGAACTAAAAAAACAGGGTTTAAAAGAATTGATACTGGACTTAAGAAACAATGGTGGTGGGTTATTGAGTGAAGCTGTTGCTATCGCTAATGAATTTTTAGAAAATGAATCCATGATTTCGTACACCAAAGGAAGGAATCGCAGAAAAAACATTTACAAAGCAGATGGAAAAGGCTCCATTAAAAAAGAGCCTTTGATATTATTAATTAATCACAATACGGCTTCGGCTAGTGAAATTTTAGCAGGAGCATTGCAAGACAACGATAGAGCTGTAATTTTTGGCAACCGCTCATTTGGCAAAGGTTTAGTTCAAGAACCATTCAATTTATTAGATGGCTCGGCTGTTAGACTTACCATTTCTAGATACTACACTCCAAGCGGAAGAAGCATTCAAAAACCATACAATGCTGATATTGAAAACTACAGAAATGAAATTTATAAACGCAACAATTTAAATGATACATTAAATCCTGCTTACGATTCCACTATTTCTAAAAAATTCTTTACTAAAAATGGCAGATTATTAACATCGAACGGAGGAATAAGACCAGACATTATTCTGAGAGACACCATAGCTGATAGCACGGAGATAGAAACATTATTGCCTGGTTTATTTTACAGCCATGTCATTGAAATATACTTAATGGATTACATGGAAGCAGACATCGAGTTTTGTAAAAAACAATACAAAACCGAATTGCAATTTGATCAATTGTATCAAGTAAATGAAATGCATGTTAAAAAACTTATTACCGTTGCAAATAAATTGCCTTATTTAAAAAACTTAGTGTATTCTAAAAAAGTATCTTCAATAATAAAGAAAAATTTGAAAGCCAGCATTGCCTTAAGAATTTATGGAGAAAAAGGGAAATCCATTATACTGAATACAAACGATGGTATTTTCTCGAAAACATTAGAGGTTTTAAAGAATTATGATGACATCATTCATCCTAGTAATAATAAAAAAACTAGATTTGACTACTAATTTAACACATGTTTCAATCCATTACAAGTTTATTTCCTATATTAATTAGGTTATTAATCATTATTTCATTTTTATGCATTATAGATGTTTATGCTTATCAAGCCATTAAAAATCTAACAGAAAATTTGAAGTTATCTCACAAAAAAATCATTAAGATTTTTTATTGGAGCATGAGTGCTTCTTTGTATATATTGTTTATATTATTGATATTGAGAGTAATTCCTTTGAGTAGCAGAAGTTTTATCACTTTTATATCTGTATTGTTTTTTTCATTTATTCTTTCCAAATTGCTGATGTCTATCCCTTTAATATTAGAAGATATATACAGAATACTGCACAAGATAATTAGTTTTTTTATAACAAGTGACACAAATGAAAACAAGGGTTTAAAGTTAATCTCTAGAAAAAAATTCATATCCCAAGTAAGTGCTGGCTTAGGTGCTTTGACCTTTTCGGGAATTGTATATGGAGCTACAAAAGGTTCGCATCATTATAAAATACACAGAAAATCTATTGCATTAAAGCAGCTTCCTAATTCCTTTAAGAACCTTAAAATTGCTCAACTAAGCGACATTCATTGTGGTAGTTTTTGGAATAAACAAGCTGTTAGCAAAGGAATTGATATGTTGTTAGCAGAAAAGCCCGACATGATTTTATTTACAGGAGATTTAGTGAATTCAATAACAGACGAACTTAATTCAGATTATCAGGAATTGTTCTCAAAACTTAAGGCTCCACTTGGAGTATATAGTGTATTGGGCAACCACGATTATGGCGATTACTACCAATGGCCCGATAAGAAGTTTGACATGAAAATGCATCCAGAAAAACTGCACATGTCGCCATTGCAAAAGGAGAATTTATCCCGCTTAATAGAAACTCAAAAAAAAATGGGATGGGATGTATTGCTCAACGAACATCGAATCATTAAAAAGGGAGAAGATGAATTGGCTTTGATAGGAATAGAAAATTATGGAGCAAAGGGTCAATTTGCAAAATATGGAAAATTAGATGTTGCATATGCTGGTACAGAAAACCATGCTATAAAAATATTAATGAGCCATGACCCTAGTCATTGGAATTACGAAGTAACTAAAAAGTATAAAGACATCAATTTAACTTTATCGGGGCATACCCATGGAGCGCAGTTTGGAATTGAAACTGGAGGATTTCAATGGAGTCCTATCAAATACAGGTATAAAGAATGGGCAGGTTTGTATGAGCAAGACGAACAATTATTGTATGTTAATCGTGGCTTTGGTTATTTAGGTTATCCTGGCAGATTAGGAATTCGTCCGGAGATTACCATTATTACATTGGTTTAACTGAAACTAAAATTCAAAATTATCAATGTAGAAATTTCCATTTTGTAATATTAATTACCCTTAATTGGGAATTAACCAGACAAAGACTCCTCTGTCAAACCGTCAAAAACATAAGTATATCAACGGTTTCCGATTTTTTCAAAAATAATACTATGAAATATCCAAAAAAATTGTATTATCTTTGTATTTCTAATTCACTTTAACATATACATACAACATGACTAGTCAAAAGAAAAAAATTCTATTCGTATCATCTGAGATGACACCGTTTCTTAATGAATCTCCAGTCTCTACTGTAGCTAGGTTCTTACCACAAGCAATACAAGAAAAAGACAATGAGATCAGGGTATTAGTTCCTAGATTTGGTGTAATCAATGAAAGGCGAAATAAATTACATGAAGTAGTTAGGTTATCAGGAATTAACATATCTATAGATGAAAACGATAATCCTTTGTTGATTAAAGTAGCTTCAATTCCTGAAGCAAGAATGCAAGTGTATTTTCTAGACAACGAAGATTATTTTCACCGCAAATTCGTTTATACAGACGAAAATAATAATTTCTTCGCTGACAACGATGAAAGAACAATCTTTTTCTGTCGTGGGGTTCTAGAAACAGTAAAAAAATTAGGTTGGGCTCCAGACATCATTCATTGTCAAGGTTGGATGACCAGTTTAATTCCTGCTTACTTAAAAACATTATACAAAGACGAGCCTGTTTTCAGAAACTCAAAAGTGGTTTACTCTGTATTTGAAAACGAATTCAAAGAAAATTTAGGTAAAGATTTCGCAAGAAAAGCCACTTTAAATGAAATAGAAGATAAACATTTTGAAGCTTTTGCCAATGGAGACAATAAAAGCATGCACAAAGGCGGAATTAAACACGCTGATGCAGTAGTAAATTGTGCAGCTAAACTGGATGCAGATCTTGAAAAATTAGTAAATGCAAAATCTCATCACATCAATCATGATAACGAAAATTTAGGTGAACTGTACTCTGCATTCTACGAAAAAGTAATGACTTCTGCATAATTTTTAGTTTCTTTGCCTCATTGTGCGAAATAAATTATTTCTTTTTTCCTTATTCATTGTATTTTTAGTTAGTTCATGTAAAAAACAAAAAAACAATGTTTTTTTAACCAATAATCAGAATTCTGGATTTAATGGTATAGGTTATGTAGATGACTTTACCTTAATTACTAGAACTGTTAGAGAAGATTCGTTAAAAACAGATAGTTTAAGTTACAACCTTTTAGGCTCCATCAACGATCCTACTTTTGGGGTATATAAAGCTGAAACCTATTTTGAATTGGCATTACCCCAATTTGGGAATGTCATCAGTTCAAAAAGATTTGATTCTGCAGTTTTGTTTTTACAATACACCTCTACTACAGCAAATTATGGTGATTTAAACAGCATTCAAAATTTAGAAGTTGTAGAATTGAACGAATCTATGACTGCCAGCAAACAATATTCTAACATTTCGTACAATGTATCTCCTACTGTCATTGGTTCTTACAACAATAAATTCACTCCTTCTGATAGTACAAAATACCGCAATAACAATAAAATTGTGGCCATTGCACCTTCTCTTAAAATCAATTTAAGCAATGCTTTTGGCAACAAATTATTCAATGCTTCTTCTACCGATTTATCAAGTCAAGCAAACTTTTTAAACTACATAAAAGGCATTGGAATAAGGGTAATTGGCACCCCTAGCTCAAATTCAGGCGCCATTGCTTCTATCAATTTAAAAGGCACTTTTTCGAAAATAAGAGTTTATTATGATGATTCACTTCACAGTGATTTTGTTATAAATCCTGATAGCAAACGAATTTCCACTTACCAAGTGAGTAATCAAGGTATAGAGATTTTGAAACAAAAGTCTATGCAAACCAATTTTGATACCGGATACTTACAGTCATTAACAGGAGCTAAACTCAAAATTCAAATTCCTAATTTATTTAAAATCATCAACAATAAGACCATTGCAATCAATAAAGCAGAGGTTTACATTCGTCCTTTAGCGGGAACCAATGTTTCTCCATTTAAAATACCTAGCAGGTTATTGTTATTGCAACCTAATGCTTCTAATAATTTAAATGCAGGAATCATAGATTTAGTGGAACCATTTTATGGTGGCTCCTACAATTCCATTGAAAATTATTACAAATTTAATGTCACTAGGCATATTCAAGATTTATTCATAGATAAACAACTAAAAGGAGTTGACAACAACAGAGGATTTTTCCTTATCATACCTACAGACAATCCTATAACTCCATCACGCATATATGTTGATACAAGAAAAGGAATTAAGGACGCGGGTATTGAGTTTAAATTGTATTATTCTGAACTTTGATAACCTATAATTGTTATATTTAAAATGGACAACAAAAGAAAACCATATCAATTAGTATCCAGAGAGTGGAAAAAAGAAAACACTGTAATCCACTTAAAAAACACAAGCATAGGTAGCTCATACATCAATGTTATTGCAGGCCCTTGCGCTGTAGAAAACGAAGATCAAATATTCACTATTTGTGAGTTTCTGAGTAAGCACGACATCAAACTATTAAGGGGTGGGGCTTACAAACCTAGAACTTCTCCGTATTCATTTCAAGGATTAAAAAAAGAAGGTCTTATCATGATGAAAGCAGCAGCAGATAAATTTGACATGAATGTTGTTACTGAAGTCATTGATACTTCAGTAATGGATGAAGTATATCAATATGCTGACGTATTGCAAGTAGGGACCAGAAACATGCAGAATTATCAATTATTAAGAGCGTTGAGCAAGATTGACAAACCTGTTCTATTGAAAAGAGGTATGAGTTCAACACTTGAAGAGTGGTTATTAGCCGCAGAATACATATTAAGTGGAGGAAATGAAAAAGTAATCTTATGTGAAAGAGGAATAAGAACTTTTGAAAATAGCACAAGAAATACTTTAGATTTAAGCATTGTTCCATTAGTAAAGTCATTGAGTCATTTACCTATTATAGTTGACCCTAGCCAAGGTACAGGTGTAAGAGATTTAGTATCTCCAATGTGTATAGCTTCAATAGCTGCTGGAGCAGACGGAATTATGGTAGAGGTGCATAATCATCCTGAGGAAGCCTTATCAGATGGACCTCAATCGTTGTATTTTGACCAGTTACAAAAATTATTACCTCAGATTGAAAAAGCTGCTAGAATTTACAACAGAAATGTTGACTTTAATTTTAACGAGAAAACGCTGATATAATCCTTTATTTTACAAAAGGTATTAACCATTCATACTTACAAGAAACTCATTGTTATCTTTTGTACCTTCCATGTATTTCATCATGGTTCGCATAGCTTCTTCACTATTCATATCTGCTAAGTGATTTCTCAGTACCCACATTTTTTGAAGGGTACTTTTATCTAACAACATATCTTCTCTTCGGGTGCTAGATGCCACAATATCAATTGCAGGATATATTCGTTTATTGCTTAATTTTCTATCCAATTGAAGTTCCATGTTACCTGTGCCTTTAAATTCTTCAAATATCACTTCATCCATTTTACTACCTGTTTCAGTAAGTGCAGTAGCGATGATAGTTAATGAACCCCCATTTTCAATGTTTCTTGCAGCTCCGAAAAAACGTTTAGGCTTTTGTAGTGCATTGGCATCAACACCTCCTGTTAAGATTTTACCTGAGGCAGGTTGTACGGTATTGTATGCACGAGCCATACGGGTTATAGAATCTAATAAAATGACAACATCGTGACCACATTCTGTAAGACGTTTAGCTTTCTCCAATACAATGTTGGCTAATTTCACATGTTTATCCGCTGGTTCATCAAAGGTGCTTGCAACAACTTCAGCTTTCACACTTCTAGCCATATCAGTAACCTCCTCTGGCCTTTCGTCTATCAATAAAATGATCATGTACACTTCAGGGTGGTTAGTCGCAATGGCATTAGCTAAGCTTTTTAATAACTGAGTTTTCCCTGTTTTAGGTTGGGCAACTATTAAACCTCTTTGTCCTTTTCCTATTGGAGACACTAAATCGATAATTCTGGTACTGTAATTATCATTTTTATCAACTAGATTTAGTTTTTCATTAGGGAATAATGGAGTGAGGTGCTCAAAACTAACTCTGTCTCTAATTTGTTCAATGGTTTTACCATTTATTCTTTCCACTTTAACCAAAGCAAAATATTTTTCACCTTCTTTAGGTGGGCGAATGCTACACAATATGGTATCTCCTGTTTTCAAACCATGCGATCTTATTTGATTAGGTGCAATGTAAACATCATCAGGCGAAGCCATGTAATTGTAATCGGATGATCTTAAGAAACCAAAACCATCTGGAACAATTTCAAGAACTCCTAATGTAGTAATAACTCCTTCTAGTTCTAACAACTGTTGAAGTCTTTCTCTTTTAGCCGCTTCTTTTTCTTGTCTTTCTTTGTCTTGTCTTTCTCTTTCTAGCTGCCTATTAATTTGATCTTGTTGATTAGGATTTACACCATTATTTTCTACAACAACTTTAATTGCTTCTTCTACAGGAGTATTAAAATCTTGAGTTGTTTCTTCTTTTAAAGGTGACTCATTTAAGGTTTGGTTAACAACAGGCTCTTCAATTATGGGTTCAATAATATCGTTTACTATTTCTACTTCAGTCAAATCAGCTATTTCATCTGTAAGTAGTTCTTTGGGTTTAGCTTCTTTAATTTTGTTGATGTTTTCAACCTCTTTAGCATTTTCATTATTTTTTGGCTTTCTAGGTCTTTTCTTTTTTGGCTCAATTGAATTTGATTTTACATCGTCATTATTACCTTCTTCTAAGGCTTTAATTTTAGAGGTTAGTTCTTCATGACTTAGGTTTTCAGCATTTTCAATTCCAATAGCGTTAGCTATAACTCTAAGTTCTTCAATCGGTTTGTTTAAAATTTCTACAGGGTCCATTTATACGGATTTATTAAAAGAAAATATATTGTTTAATTAATGATAAAAAAAGGGGGTTGACTAATCCTTAGAATGTGTTTAACATTGAATCAGTGCTGCAATAATACACTATTTTCTTAATTAAAAGAAAAAAAATTAAGGATTGTTGTTTTGGCTTGCTTGAATTGCTTTTTTTCTTTGATTTTTAGTAAATGGGATTGGGATGTATTTAGCTGGGTATTTATTTAAATCAATGAGAATTGTATCAAGGTCTTTAGCAGTTTTATTTAGATTATTGTATAATTCTTTATCATTGACTAACAAACCTAAAGTACCTTCTCCTTTGTTTACTTTTTCCATGATGCTACCCACTTGATTAAGAACCATGTTTGCATTATCTACAGCTTCTTTAATTTTAGCTGCAGCAAGATTATCTGTTGTTGTTTTTAAGTTAGCTACAATTAAACTGATTTGTTCATTGTTGTTTTTTAAATTGCTAGTGATGCTTTCAACATTGGTTAATATATTAGTAAGTTTAGGCATGTTTTGTTCCAATAGAAGCGAAGCATTATCACTAGTTCTTGTAAATGATTTTAATGAAGCATTCAAAGAAGCAACAGATTTATTAAGCTCTCCATCAGCCATTAGGCTATCTAAAGAACTTACAATGCTATTGATTTTTGAGCTTAATGGTTTAAACACTAAACTCACAGATTCCATCAATCCAGTATCTTGTAAATTCATTAGAGAAGCGCCATCAATAGCAAATTTTTGTGAGTTACCTTTGACTAAACTCAATGATTTTTCTCCCAATAAACTTGAAATTACTTTAACTCTAGAATTATCTGGCACTTGTATATCTTCAGTTATATCAAAATAAACAATGAAATCATTTTTATCTTTATTTAATTCGATATCGGTGATGTTCCCAATTTTGAAACCATTGTATAATACGGGAGTAGATGTATTTAAATCGGAAACATTTGGAAATTCAACATGAAAAGTAGTTCTTTTTGAAAACAAACTGCCTTTTCCAGACATAAAATTATAACCTAAAACTAGGAAAGTAATTGCAACTGCGGCAAGCGCTCCAACTTTTGTTTCATTTGATACTTTAAAAGCCATTATTGTTTTGTAAATTTCAACAAAGATAATGCCATTCAATCAAAATTCTAATCTTATGGTAAAATTGTGATTTCAGTATTGACTTTAGTGTGCTGAAATATTTCTTCAATTTGTTGGTTATTTACAGCAATACAACCTTGAGTCCAGTTATCCTTCCAATGGTTTTTAGGGTCTTGTGTATCATACCACAAACCATGTAAGCAAATATCCCCTCCAGGATTTACCCCAAGTTTTTTAGCATTCTTTCTATCATTATCGTTAGGATAAGACAATTTCAATGAGCGAAATCCTCTGCTATTTGGATTCTTAAAGGTAATGGTATAAGTTCCTTCAGGAGTTTTATTATCTCCTTGTTTTTGTTTATGTCCTACAGGATTTGCCCCCAAAGAAATTTTAAACACTTTGACTGTATCTCCAAAATACACATATAGTTTTTGGTCGCTTTTTTTCACTTTAAATTTTGTAATTTCAGATGTTATAGAAATAACTCTATCTTCTTCTGCTACTGATGGTTTTTTAGGTGAAGTTGTAACTACTGGTTTTGTTTTTGTTTTCCACAAATAAATGGTGTCTTTGTAAACTTTTTTTGGTTTAGGACCTTTATCATTTGTCAAAGATTTGAAGCTACTCAAACAAAATGCTAAAGCGACAAGACATAATATTAAATACTTCATGTACTTATAACGCCAAATAAAAATTAAATATTGCACCAATGTCAATTATTTTTATTTGATTCTTTAAAAGCTCTTTGCTTTTTATTGAATTTATTAAAAATGATATAAAAACCAATCAATACAATAGCTGTAATAATGATTTCAGAAGCTATTAAATTGGCTTTAAAACTTTCTTTGGTTATGGCATTAACAGAATCTTTCATGGATTAATTTGTTTCTTCATAACTATCGTTTTTTGGATCCTTAACTGGGGTCCTTAAAACCTTAACAAAGTAGTATATTGTCATGAATGTAACTACTATAAAAGAACCCACTATCATGATTATTGCGCTTGTATTCATTCTTTATATTGTTTTATTTTTTTTCTTATTAGCTGTATAAACCATGAAAGCAATCAGTGCAAATACTATCAATAAAAATGGTCTTGAAATATTTTTATATAACATGGTTTTATTATTCCCTTCTACAAATTCGTTTAATTTGAAATTTGAAGACTTATACTCATTGTATTTGTTTTGCTTTTCTCTTGCCAAAAATACAGCTTGTTTTTGTTCCTTAGACAATGCCATATTCTTCATGATATTTTCACTTTTAAAAATCGTAGAATCGTCAATATTTTTTAATTGATTAAATTTTATTTCTTCAATTTCTTTAATTAAATTTTCAGGATTTTGAGCATAGGCAATTTCTTGTTTTGTATCGGTATGATTAATGGTGCTCCAAATACTAGGAAGACTACCTACAAAAACAAATCCTAAAATCAAAGGGGTTATCCATTTGATGATAAATTTATAAAACATTGGAACTTTGATGTCTGCTCCGTCAGTAATTTCAGCCCAACCTCTATTGATACCAAATACCCATGAAAACAATATGATTTCTACTAGTGCAAAAACTACTAGTGAGACTGTACCTGCCCAATAATCATATTCATCAAAAACTCCTTGATTAAAAAACAATACTGTAGGTAAACCTAAAACCAATACAATTAAGCCAAACGACCATGCAGCAGATTCTCTTTTCCATCCAAATTCATCTTGAAGAAAACCTATCCAAGGTGTACCCATTGCTAATGAAGAGGTGATTCCTGCAAAAAACAACAAACCAAACCACATTACTCCGCTAATGGCAGCCAATGTACTTCCCCATTGTTGAAATAAATATGGCAACGTTTTAAATCCTAAACCTAAACCTCCAGTCTTTGTCATTTCAACCACAGTGTCAATTCCTAAATATCCAATAGCGATTGGTATTAATATTGAACTCCCAAGAACTACTTCAACAAACTCGTTCATCCAGCCTGCAGATTGCGAGTTAAGAGCAATGTCATCTTTTGATTTCACATAAGAAGCATAACAATGTATTGAACCCATCCCTAAAGACAAGGTGAAAAATATTTGACCTGCAGCAGCTAACCACACTTTAAAGTTCCAAATGGAATCAAAATCTGGAGTCCATAAATAGTTCAATCCAACGGTTCCATCGTTGATTGCTCCTTGACTTCCACTTTTAAGTGTAATTCCTTTTATTGCCAATATGATTCCAAATAATATCAATAATGGCATTCCAATTTTGGCAGTTTTTTCAACACCTCCACTCAATCCTTTACTTAAAATCCAAGTATTAAGAAGCGAACAAATAATCCAGAAAATGATAGGCTCACTTGTATTTAAAGAAATGTATTTACCAAAAAAAGAAGCAATATCTGCTTGGCTTTGACCTGAAAAAGTTCCAACTATGGAGTGATAAACATAACTAAGAGTCCAGCTTTCTAAATAACAATAATAGGCAGCAACAGCAATATTAGTAAAGATACCAAACACACCTATGTATTTCCAAAGCCTTCTTTTATCCATGCTTTGAAGAATAAAAGGAGTAGAATGGTTGTTACTCTTACCACCAAATCTACCAATAGCCCATTCAACATATAACAAAGGAATACCCATTAACAAAAAACAAACTAAGTAGGGAATGATAAAAGCTCCTCCACCATTTTGAATGGCCTGAACAGGAAATCTTAAAAAATTTCCCAACCCCACAGCATTTCCAGCCATGGCTAAAATCAAACCAACTCTTGACCCCCAAGATTCTTTATTAGACATAAGCCCGCAAGATGATAAAGTTTATTGAAAAAACCAAAATTTTAACCAAAAAAATAGGCATGAACTATTTCCATGCCTATACTAATTGTTCTTTTTTAGATTACTTTTTTTTCTTGCTTGTAGCTTTTTCAATTGCGAAAGTGATTTTTGCATTGATGCGGTACTCAGTGATTTTACCATTGACTACTGAGGCATTTTGCTCTTGAATGTAAATGGATTTAATCCCTCTAACTGATTTGCTTGCTTCTGCTACTGCATTTGCTGCTGCATCTTCCCAACTTTTGGTAGAATTAGCTAATACTTCGATGACTTTTAATACTGACATATTTATTTTGATTTAAATGGTTTTATTTGTTAAAAAAACTTGCCAAAAAACTTGGCAGCTGGTGAATTTACTAACTTCAATAAATTAGAATCAATGCCTAAAAAATCAGCTATTCCGTCAGTGTTTTTTGGATGATTAGTTTCATTAAATTCTTTGATGATTTCTTGAATTAAAAAGTCGCAACTAAAACCAGCTAAGTTTTCACTTTTTGCATGGTCTAGAATTTGTTTATCAACAATGGCTTTATTTAATTCCAATTTTGCTTGTTTTACCAATTCGCTTTTTTCGGGGCTTAATTGATTAAACATCATTTGTTCGATTTCGGAAGTGCCATTTTTCATTACAAATTTTTTGATACTTTCTTGAAAAGACATTTGACCGGCATGAGATAATTGATTAACATCATACGAATTTAATTCGTATTTTTCTTTGATCAACACTTTTAATTTATCGTTAATTTTATTTAATAATTCTTTATTCATTTTAAAACCAGCTTGATTTTTTTCTAGTAGAAGACTTTAATCCTAGCACTCCTAAAAGTCCACGTGTCACCTCTCTTAAAACGGTTTTAGTAATTGAATTGTTTAACACTTTTTCTACAGTAGATTTTTCATTTTTACTTTTCTTTTCTTCTTTTTCTTCTTCCTTTTCTTGTTGCTCTTCTTTTTCTTTTTCTTCTATCGATTCTAATTTTTTACTTAAAATTTCAAAAGCACTTTCACGATCAATCACTTCATTGTAAAATTTCGCAATTCTCGAATTGTCAACAATGGCATTCATTTCATCATTTGTAATGACATCCATTCTACTTTGAGGCGCTGTTAAGTAAGTATGCATCAATGGACTTGGAATTCCTTTTTCATCTAATACGGTAATCAAAGCCTCCCCTATTCCTAAACCTGTTAACAAATCAGATGTTTTATAAAACTCACTTGGAGGGAAATTTTCAGCCACAGTTTTAATGGCTTTACGGTCTTTTTCTGTAAAGGCTCTCAGTGCATGTTGAATTTTCATCCCTAATTGTCCAAGAATTTCCTCTGGCACATCCGTAGGGTCTTGAGTAATGAAATACAAACCTACCCCTTTAGAACGAATCAATTTCACTATGGTAGTAATTTGATCTAACAGAGCTTTAGAGGCTTCGCTGAAAATCAAATGTGCTTCGTCTATAAATACACAAAGTTGTGGTTTGTCCATGTCTCCTTTTTCAGGTAAAGTTGCATAAATTTCAGCCATTAAACACAACATGAATGTAGAAAATAATTTGGGCTTACTTTGTATGTCAGCTAATCTTAAAATGTTACAATATCCGTGACCATTGTTATCTGTTCTCAATAAATCATTGACTTCAAAACTTCTTTCTCCAAAAAACTGATCAGCGCCTTGTTGTTCAAGCTCCAAAAGATTTCTTAAAATGGCTCCTAGTGTAACCGAGCTCACCAATCCATAATTTTTTTCAACTTCATTTTTACCTTCATCGGTTTGTAAATATTGACATATTTTTCTAAAATCTTTGATGTCAAGTAGTGGCCATTTTTTATCATCACAATATTTAAAAATAAGACTAACAACACCACTTTGAGTATCGTTTAATTCTAATATTTTAGAGAACAAAACTGGTCCAAATTCTGATACTGTTGCACGTAATTTAACACCTTTTTCTCCTGATATAGAAAGCAATTCTGTAGGACAAGCAGATGGCTTCCATTCCATTCCTATTTTGGCATGTCTTTCATCTATTTTAGCATTAGCACTGCCGGGTTGAGAAATTCCACTTAAATCGCCTTTGATGTCCATTAACAAAGTTGGAACACCTTGTTGAGATAATTTTTCTGCAATGTTTTGAAGTGTTTTAGTTTTTCCAGTTCCAGTAGCCCCTGCTATCAAACCATGTCTATTAAATGTTTTTAATGGTGCTTTTATTAAGCAATTGCTCAATACTTCGTCTTGGAACTTTGCAGCACCTAATATAATGCTTGTACCGTTGTAAGAAAAAGAATTTTCAATTATTTTTTTTAAGTCTTCTGAACTTGGCATAATGTTTTTTTTAAAATGACAAATCTAATGCCAAAAATCGAGAAAAAGACAAAAGTTTTTAAAACAATTTTTCTATAAAATTGACAACATTGTTTGGGTCAATTAAAATGATGAAAATTACTCCAAAAACAGCTCCAAAAAAATGCGCATCATGACCAATGTTATCCAATTGTTTTTTCCCCATGTAATATTCGTAAAACAAATACAACAAGCCAAAAAGCCATGCTTTTATGGGCAAAAAAGCATAAATCAACAATTTCCCATTAGGATTTAAAATAACATATGAAAATAAAACAGCCGCAATGGCTCCAGATGCCCCTAAAGCCGAATAAGAATAGTTTTTT
>CAYVDH010000014.1:29075-34523 GCA_964450355.1 uncultured Flavobacteriaceae bacterium | reverse complement strand
TAGCTCGCAAGCTCGGTTCATAACTAAACCTAATGCGGAATCTGGGTTAAAAATGCGAGTTTAAGTGCTATAGTATTTTTATAAAGGCTTTTTTTTAAATATTTCTAAAATTTCATTTTTGTTAAATATCAAACCTAAGATGTATGCAACATCCTTAAAAGTCATAACAATTTATTACAACCCACTTAAAAACTCGTCTTTTCTTCTTCTGCTTACTTCTACTTCACTACCATCGTTCATGATAACAGTTCCACCGTCACCTTTGATGTATTTTTTCATGTGTGCTAAGTTAATCATGTCGCTGTTGTGGACTCTTGCAAACCCGTATTCTTTAAGCAACAATTCATATTCTTTCAATGTCTTTGATGACACTATTTCTTTCTTATTGTTTAAATACAACTTAGTGTAATTACTGTCTGATTGGCATCTGATTATTTCACTTATTTCTACAAACTCGATTCCATCTATACTTGGTATAGCTATTTTATTGAATTTTTTATTTTTTACATTGTCTATCAATGAACTGAACTGTTTTTTATTGGTTTTTGATTCTTGTTTAAGAAATTTTTGAACAGCTAAATTCAGCTCTTCTTCTTCTATGGGTTTCAATAAATAATCTAAAGCACTAAATTTTATGGCTTTTAAAGCATATTTATCAAATGCAGTAGTGAATATAACATGAAAATTAATTTCCGGTAAAGTTTCAAGTAAATCAAATCCATTTAAAAATGGCATTTCAATATCCAAAAATACCAAATCAAATGGCTGGCTAATTAATAATTTTAAAGCTTCCTTTGATTGATTACATACAGATATATCTGAATCTTTTAATTCATTTTTTTTTAATAAAAAATTTAAATTATCTGTGCAATGCACTTCATCATCTATAATCAGTATTTTCATTAGTTAATGGGTATATTAATGATAACTTGTGTTCCTATGGCTTTATCATGTTTATCGTACAAATCTATGATTTTACATGTAATTTCAAGTTTATTATTTAAATTTAAGATGTTTAATCGCTCCATGGTCAATCTCATACCGCTTGACTGATGGTCGTTAGATGATGTTTTCTTTAACTCTGCTGATTTTACTCTCCCTACTCCATTATCAGTAATTTTTATTTCTAAATAATCTTCTATTTTCTTAATATCTAAATTGATTTCACCTACTTCGTTTTCTGTTTCTTTGTGCATAATTCCGTGCCAAATAGCATTTTCTATGAATGGTTGTATAATCAATGGTGGTATTTCTATTGAATTCTCATCTACATTATTGTCATAATTAACATTGTATTTAAATTTATTTTTAAATCTAAATTGCTCTAGTTCTACATAGGTGTTTAAAGCTTTCATTTCTTGTTGTAAAGTAATGAATTGTTGTTGCGAATGATCAAAAATCAATCGAGTCAACTTGGCAAATTTACTCAAGTATTTTGTGGATGATTCAGAGTCGTTTTTTACAATGTAATTTTGTATGCTATTCAATGAATTAAAAACAAAATGTGGATTCATCTGACTTCGCAATGCTTTACTCTCTAGTTCTGAAATTTGTTTATTGAAGGATGTTTTTAATTGTTCTCGTTTTTTAATTAAATTTATTCTGTTTTGATAAATTAAATAAACTATCAACAAAAACAATAAAACAAGAGCCAGTTTAAACCAATTTGTTTGGGTAAAATGTGGTTGTATTTGAAATTTTAAATGCACATTTTCTTTGCTCCACACCCCGTCACTATTTGCTGCTTGTACTATGAATTCATATTTATTTGGCGGTAAATTAGTATATACTGCTTTAGGTGAAAATATGGAAGTATATCTCCATTCTTTATCATGGTTTACTAATTTAAATCTGAAAATGTTGTTTTGAGAATTAACTAAATTGTTACAAGTAAATTTAAATTCTAAATTGTTATGGTCATAATCAAGCTTTGTTTGTGATAAATTGACATCATCATATTTAATTCCATTGACCCAAAAACCTCTAAAAATTGTTTGACTCGATTTAACTTCTTTTTCCCATTCATTTGGATTCATGTACATCAATGATGCTTTTGTATCAAAAAACAATGCCCCATTTTGTGTTTCGTAAACAAAATTATTTCCAAAATAATTGCCCTCAAACCCATTTTTCCAATCATAAGAACGATACTCGAATTCATTTTGAAAGAATGAATTTAAATTAAAGTTTAATTTATAGATACTTTGTTGATTAAAACACCATAAACTACCATGTTTATCTATTTGTAAATTAGTTGTTACATCATTAAAACAACCTTCTCTTTTCAATGAATAAAACTTATTTTCCCTAGCTAAATAACAATCTAGCTGTTTGCCATTGCCTGCAAAAAACAAGTTGCCTTCTTTGTCATCAGTTAACGAATAATAAATAGAAAATACTTCAGAATTATTATATTTCTTATCATTAAATTGAACGATTGTAAAATTGTCATTTATACCATTATTGTATTTTAAAATTCGAAAAAATGGATTAATCATCCAAACATGGCCAAATTTATCTTCTAAAAATTTTGTAGGGTAATAGTAAAAATCGGTATTCGTTTTTTCATTGTTTGGATTAATAACTTCCCATTTATTTTTAAAAAATGAATATCTAAGTATTCCATAATAATTATCAATAGCCCAAATATTTCCTTTGCTATCAGCATATGCATCATATACTTTATTTTCACTAATTATTTTGTTATTACTTAATGATGGCAATTGAAATAATTTAAAATCAATGGTATTAAACAAATACAATTTTTCATTTTTTACTTTAATGGCTAAATATTTACTGTATTTACCTGGATTATAAATCACAACATCCCCTTGAACTAGATCATTACTCATTTTTAATTCAACCTCAGTTCGGTCATTGCTGTGTATTTTTTTTATTATTATTTTATTTTTTACGATGCTATAAACAACTTCATCTTTAATAACTTCAAAGAAATTCAACCTATTGCTTTCTCCAATTCCCATCAAATCATTGTACATAAACAATCTATTTTTAAATTCTGTAGCTAAGCAAAATCCTTGATTAAATTGAATCCATAAATGATTGTTCTTGTCAAAAAACAAATTAGTACATCTGTTAATGTATTGGTCAGATTTATCTTCTGGAAATAATTTATATACATTGAGGTCTTTAGTTATGGGATCAATGACATGCAAACCATCTGAAGAAGTGAAATAAATGAGATTATTTATCTTATTGACATAGGCATTAAAAAAATAATTTTGTTTTAACAATGCGTGTTTATATTGTATAAACTTAGACTCCCCTTTTATTTTATAATATATTTCTCTGTCTGTGCCTATCCATAGAGTTCCACTTTTATCAATAGTAATCGAATATATTTTATTGCTTTTTAAACCTGAATTGTTCTCAACAGTATAATGAATAAATTGTTTTGTTTGATGATTGTAATAACTTAAACCTGCATTCTTATACCCTATCCAAGCACCTTGATTTAAATCACAATAAAGTGAAAAAATTTCATTTGATAATAGAGAATTATTTTGATTAGGGCGATGAATTAAATATTCGAATTTTTTTGAGTTGTAATTAAATATTGAAATTCCATTAAAATAATGTGCAAACCAAATGTTTTTATTTTCATCTTCTCTCATGAGATAAGATGCTCCATCTGCCACATTGTTGTCTTTAAATTTATTGGGGTTATAATGCTTAAACAATTTATTGTGAGGATTGTATTCGCTAACACCGCTGTAATCCGTTGCAATCCACATGTTACCCATGCTGTGTTTTAGTATGAATCTATAGTTCCCTAAAGGTGGATTTTGTAACTCATTTCTGAATTTGTCAAATTCAAAAAAATTATATCCATCAAACTGCAACAAACCATTGTTGGTTCCTAACCACAACAAACCCTCATCATCTTGCGAAAAATTATAAACCTCTGTACATTTTAACCCGCTTTTAACATCAAAATATTTAAATGAGTAGTTTGGAAATACATTAGCAGAATTGACTGTGAATGCAGCTAATAAACTCAGAATTAATATGTGAATCTTAATTTTCAATGGCGTTTAAAATCCATACAACATTTTCATCTTTTTAAATATATCCGTATTTTGCATTGTACCCGTAAAATGTTCGCTACCCGGACCAAATGAAAATACAGGAACCATTATGCCTGAGTGTTCTTTGGAACTAAAATGTCCCATCACTTTTTTATTTTTTAAATCCCCTTCGTTTAATGATAATCCACCTGTTTCATGGTCGGCTGTGATTATAACCAGTGTATTTCCGTCTTTTTTTGCAAATTCTACTGCTTCTTTTATCGCTTTATCAAAATCTATTAATTCATTTACTACATAATCCAAATCATTGTCGTGGCCACCCCAATCTATTTGGCTTCCTTCTATCATCATAAAAAACCCTTGTTTGTTTTGATTTAGTAATTCAATCCCATTTTTAGTCGCATCTTGCAACCAATTTCCTCTTACATTGGCTTTAGGTGGATGAATGCTGTCATTGTAAAACCAAAAGTTTTTACTGCCTTTTTCACTTAAAAAATTGCCTCCAACTTGAACATGATAACCGTCATTTTTTAATTTGTTTAAATCAAAATATGGTTTGCCTGTTGCAGCAACATAATCAATTCCCTTGCCATAAAAATCATTGGCAATTTCTTGATGCATTTTTCTGTGTTTTTGATGAGCAAAAAAACTGGCAGGAGTGGCATGTGTTACACTGCATGTAGAAATTAAACCTGTTGATAGACCAGCTTCTTCAGCCATTTCAAGTATGGTTTTTCTTTTTAATGTATCTAGGCCAACACCTATTGCGTTGTTGTATGTTTTTTCTCCAGTACTGAAAGCTGTAGCGCCAGCAGCACTATCAGTGATGTAATCATCCGCAGATGATGTTTTAATGAATCCAATGGCTTTTAATAATTCAAGATATAAACCATCATTCACAACAGAAGCAGCACATATCTGAGCCAACCCCATGCCATCTCCTATCATCAAAATGATTTTAAGTGGCTTCTTTTTCTCCGATGTTTGTATTGTTTTTTTATTTGTACACTGACTATTAATAATCGCTATGCATAAGACTAACCATATTGGTTTCTTAAAATATTTCATGGATTCAAATTTCTGTATTTATGTTTAAATATGAAAATTTATATGTGAATACTTATTTTTTAATTAGTGAAAAAGTATCTGTAAGTTTGTTTTTTATTTCAATTTAATTGATGTTAAATTTCTTATTTACCCACATAGATTTTCTCATTGACTTGGTATTGGCATTCATTACCATGAGCTTAGGTTTGGGTTTAAGTAAACATGATTTTAAACAATTGTTTGTCAACCCCCGCTCACTAAGTGTTGGCTTGTTTGCTCAAATGGTACTTTTACCCTTAGCTGCTTTTCTTTTAATGTCTGTTTCTGATTTTTCTCCAGAAACCAAAGTAGG
>CAYVDH010000014.1:0-28975 GCA_964450355.1 uncultured Flavobacteriaceae bacterium | reverse complement strand
TAGCTGCTTTTCTTTTAATGTCTGTTTCTGATTTTTCTCCAGAAACCAAAGTAGGATTCATCATCATTTCAGTATGCCCTGGTGGAGTAACATCTAATTTAGTGAGTTTTTTACTTAAAGGAAATGTAGCATTAAGTATTTCTTTGACTGTAGTTAATGGGATTTTATGCATGTTCACCATTCCATTATTAGTTAATTTATCCTTAAATTATTACATCCACGACAACAAAGAAATTATTTTACCAGTATGGGATACCATTCAACACATAGCCCTTGTTACAGTCATTCCAGCTACCATAGGTATCATCATCAGAAATCAAATTCCTAAAATTGCAGATACATTACAGCCCGTTTTAAAATATTTATTACCAATATTATTATTGATTGTTTTTCTTATAAAAATATTTGCACCAGTGGAAAAAGGTGGATTATTATTAACTCAATCTGAAATAATTAATCAAGGTATTTGGGTCATATTGCTCAATTTTAGTGGCATGTTTTTAGGTTATTTGGCTGGCTATTTAATGAAAGTTAATTTTCAAAACAAAATCACCATCATCATTGAAGTAGGTTTACAAAACACAGCATTAGCTTTATTAGTAGCTGGCAACATATTGCATAACAATGAGATGCAAAAACCTGGTTTGGTTTATGCAATGTTTACCTTTGCTTCTACGTTTATCTTCGGATGGTTAATCAAAACAATTGCATCAAAATGGATAGAAAAAAAATCTGTTTAAACCTATTTTTATTGCTTTGCCTTTCATTAAAATCGCAATCAAATGTCCCGTCAATTGGAGTTAATAACAAATACGAAATAGCGAATTGGAATGTTGAATGGTTGGGTAAAACTGGTAATTTTGGTCCATTAAATGATACTTTACAACAACAAAATGTGATTGATGTTATTTCGCAATCTAACATTGACATTTGGGCATTATGTGAAATTTCAAATAAACCAGTTTTTGACTCTATGATGACCAAGTTACCTGATTATGATTATAAAATTGCCAATTATTTTCCTGAACAAAAAACCGCCATTTTATATAAAAAAAATGAATTTACATTGCTAGAATCTAAATTGCTTGGCACTCAAAATCCAGATAGTTTTTCTACCTATAGATTTCCTTTTTTAGTTAAATTATTACCAACTAATAACTTGGGTATAGATACATTGTTTCTTATTGTGGTTCACTTAAAAGCAAACACTGGTAACAATACAGAAAAACTAGAGGCTTTAAACAGCAGAAAAAAAAGTGCACAATGGCTTAAAATGTATCTAAACAAGGAGCATTCAAATAGAAACACCATAGTACTTGGCGATTGGAACGATGATTTAGATGAATCCATTTTCAATGGCAACCCTAGTCCATTCAATGTTTTACTCGACAATCAATTTGATTTTGATTTCATTTCAAAAAAATTAACCTACAACAACATCAGCACTACTGCTGGATTTACTAACCCTATAGATCATCAATTAGTTTCAAAAAAACTACTTACTCATGTTCAATTTAATTCACCTGAAGTGTGGAGATTAGATCAGTTTATTACAAACTACAGCAACACCACCAGCGATCATTATCCTGTTTATTCATATTTCTATCAAAATGCTACAAGTACATTAAATTTAAAATATAAAAACAACTATTTTGTTTACCCTGTTCCTAATCATGGTGAACTCTATTTTAGTGACAATGTAATCAATAAATTTGTTGAATACACCATTAGCAATCACGTAGGAACAACAGTAAAAAAAGAGAGTTCTAATTACGATGGTACTTCCATTCAATTATCTGATTTAAAAAGTGGTTTCTACACCATTGAATTTAAAATTGATAATAAATACTACAACCAATTTTTTGTGTTAGAAAACTAAATGGAAAAAGACCAAAAACGACTGACTCCAAATGCCGCTAAACCCAAGATAGAAGCCTTTTGCACTTATCAGCCTAGATGTCAGAACGAAGTAATGGATAAATTATACTCTTATGGATTATCCAGTGATGATGTCAACCAACTTCTTTTGCATGTAGTTAAAATGGGACTTGTTAATGATGAAACTTATGCTGTGTTATTTGCAGGTAGTAAATTAAGACAAAATCATTGGGGGAAAGTAAAAATAAAATTGGCTTTAAAACAAAAACAAATAACTGACTATTGCATTAAAAAAGCTTTAAATAATTTAGATGACGAACAATACAACGAAATTCTAGAAAAAGAGGCTTTAAAATATGCAAGAACATTAAAAGACAAGTTATATTATATCAAACAACAAAAACTCAGCAAACATTTGATTTCAAAAGGATTTGAAACCGATTTGTGTTTTGAAATAGCAAAAAGTATATTTCAGGATAAAAAAAGCAATAAATAATTGTATTTTTACCGTCTTTTTAAATTAAAAAATGATAAAAAGTATAGCAGTTTTTGGAGCTACAGGTCATATTGGATTACCAGTAACCATTGCTTTAATTGAAGCCGGATATAAAGTTTCAGTCTTGGTAAGGGATGTTGATGTCGCTAAAAATCTATTTCCAAATGAAGTAGAAATTGTTAAGGGAAATATCAAATACCACCACGATTTAAAAAAATTTCTAACAAATAAAGATGCCGTTTATTGCAATTTAAATGTTTCGCCATCAGAAAACAGAAACAGCTACCACATAGAAACAGATGGCTTGAGAGACATAATCAATGCTAGCCTCGAATGTGGTATTAAGCGTATAATGTATTTATCTTCTTTGGTTCAAAATTACCAAGGTGAAAATGGATTTAATTGGTGGGCTTTTGATGTGAAAAAAGAAGCCATAAATTATGTCAGAGATTCTGGCATTCCATACACCATTTTTTATCCAAGTAATTTCATGGAAAATTTTACTAATGGTTATAAACACGGCAGAACACTCCGTTTAATTGGTGAATCGCGTTTTCCAATGTTTTACATCAGTGTTAAAGATTACTCTCGAATGGTAGTTAATAGCTTAAAACGCACTGGCAACGAAGAAAGAGAATACAACATACAAGGTCTTAATTGTTACACCATACAAGAAGCTGCTGAATTATTTGCAATTCATTACACCAAAGAAAAAATAAAAGTGAAAACCATGCCAATTGGTTTAGCAAAGTTTTTATCCTTGTTTTATTCCCAACTTAAATACGATACCAAAATGGCTGAAGCATTAAATAATTACGAAGAATTATTTGTAGGTGAATTGGCATGGGAAGAATTAGGAAAACCTGAAATTACTTTCGAAGAATTTGCTAAAAACGCAGAATAATAATTCAACTTATTAATCTTATCTATACAATATTAAACTCTAAGATTATCTTTGCACTTCAGAAAAAAAGATGTTACCAAATAAAACAAAAATTGGATTAATAGGTGGAGGACAGTTGGGTAAAATGCTGATAGAAGCAGCTCAACCTTGGAATACACATTTTCATATTTTAGAACAAAACAATGCTCCTGCTGCCAATGTGGCAAATGAATACAGCATAGGAGACATTACAAGCTCCTTAGACATTTTCGAACTTGCAGAAAAAACAGAGGTGTTAACTTATGAAATTGAACACATCAATGTAGATGCATTGTTAGAATTAGAAAAACAAGGTAAAAGAATAATCCCTTCACCTGCATTGTTAGAGATAATTCAAGATAAAGGATTACAAAAATTATTCTACGAACACCATCAAATTCCTACTTTGGACTTTGAATTAGTAAACAATCAAACCGAGTGGAATGATAAGCTTTTGCAATTAAAAGGCGATAAATTTGTGGCTAAATTGCGCAAAGGAGGATATGATGGTAAGGGAGTTCAAATATTAAACAAAAGAGAAATTTTAGAGAATTACAGTTTAATACCATTCTCTGAACCCAGCGTATTGGAACAATTTTTACCCGGTTGTAAAGAGCTTTCGGTGATGGTTGCTAGAAATGCTAAAGGAGAAATTAAAACCTATCCAACCGTTGAAATGGAATTCAATCCTACTTCAAATTTAGTAGAGTATTTATTTGCACCAGCAGATATCTCAAATGAAATAAATGAAAAAGCGCAAAGAATAGCTATGGATGCCATCATTAAACTAAAAGGAGAAGGGGTATTTGCAGTAGAAATGTTTTTAGAAATGAGCAGCGGCAATGTTTATGTCAATGAAATTGCACCACGACCACACAACAGTGGACATCACACCATAGAGGCATGTTACACGAGTCAGTATGAGCAATTGAATCGAATTTTATTAGGCTTACCGCTAGGAAATACTGATTTAATTCAACCAGCAGCTATGTTAAATATAATTGGGCCTGAAGGAGTAAATGGGGAGTACCGACTTAAATACACAGATAAGTTACTCGAAATACCTGGGGTTTACATTCATCTATACAATAAAAAAGAGAGCAAACCTAACAGGAAAATGGGACATATCACTGTGATGGCAGATTCATTAGAAAAAGTGAAAGAAAAAGCTATGCAAGTAAAATCATTGATTGAAATTGAGTCCGTTTAAAGAATCATAAGGATAAAGAACTTACATATATTTTAATTTTTCATGTCCTCAAACAAAATATTTAACAAAAATTACCGTTATTTTAAATAGATTTATTATTTTCGTAGATTGTTTGTTGAAAAAGTAAAGATTCAATACCTTAAAAATGATTAAAAAGATATTATATATTTTTCTGTTGATGAGCTCGCAAATGATTCAAGCTCAGGAGAATAAAAAAGGAAGCACTTTGGATTTTGGATTGTATTTGGGTGGTTCCAATTATTGGGGAGATTTAACTAAAGACTATCAACCGTTATGGAATAAAACCAAATTAGCTGGTGGATTGATTGCCCGTTATAATGTAGGTCCTTATTTAACCTTTAGAGGTACTGCTTTGTATGGTAGAATTGAAGGAGCCGATAAATACCTTGATTCTGACCCTGCAAGAAAAAGAAGAAACTTAAGTTTTAAATCTGACATCGTTGAATTCTCAATAGGAGCTGAATGGAACATTATAGGATATGAAAACACCAGAAATACTTTTGGTTGGTCGCCTTACCTTTTTGGAAGCGTAGCTGTTTTTCGTTTCAATCCTAAAGCACAATTTAAATACAATGCTGCTTTACACGATGCAAGTCTTCAATCTCAAGATGGCGACTGGATAGAATTACAACCGCTTGGAACTGAAGGTCAAGAAACTACTACCTTTAACGACAAAAGAAGATATGCACTCACTCAAATCAGCATACCATTGGGCGTTGGGTCTAAATGGCAATTGAACGACCACTGGGCTTTGGGAATAGATTTTGGAGTAAGAAAAACTTTTACAGATTATATAGACGATGTTTCTACAGTATATGTTGATGACGCTATAGTAGGCGGTGCCAATGGAGCTATGTCGGTAGCTTTGAAAGACAGAAGCATGGAAGTAGGTCAAATAAAATATGAAAACAACGAAAGTCGTGGAAATGCCAAAAACAAAGATTGGTATTTAATGGGTGGTATAACTTTAACTTACAGAATATTAGGCGGTAAACAGCCTTGTTTTAATTTCTAAATTTAAAGCTTATAGGCAAGAAAATTACTCAAGTGTTTAATTACAAAAAAATAAATTTACTGATACTGCTATCAGTGGTTTTTAGTCATGAGTCATTTTCTCAAAAATTCAGAAATGGCGTAGATGAATTTGGCATAATGATAGGTGGTAGTAATTATTTTGGTGACATCGCTCCAGAAATAAAATTTAAAGAAACCCATTTAGCTCTTGGTTTTTTATACAAACACCATCACTCAAGTTATTTTAGTAGCCGCTACCAATTTGCCTATGCTCGCATCAGTGGAGATGATAAGAATTTTACCTCTAATGCTTATAGAAACATCAATTTTTATTCAGATATATTTGAATTGGGATACAATCTAGAATTTAATTTTTTACCCTATGGAATCAATGTCCATGAAAAAGACAAATCACCTTTTATCAGTCTTGGTTTAAACATGTTTCTTTTCAACCCTAAAACCAAGTTACCTAGTGGCGACCCAGTGAGTTTAAGGAAATTTGGCACAGAAGGTCAACATGTCAACAACAAAAGAAAATATGCGTTAATTCAACCAAACATTAATTTAGGTTTGGGATATAAAATTGGTTTTAGCAAACGGTTTAATATGGCAGTAGAGGTCGGTTTTAGAAAAACTTTTACCGATTATTTAGACGATACCAAAGACAATTACCCCTCATATACCATGTTGCTTGCCAAACAAGGTGTAACAGCTGCTGAGTTATCCCAACCTCAGACAACTGTGAACAATCAAATCATAGAAGCCAACACCATGCGAGGAGATAAACACTTGAAAGACTGGTATTTTATCATGGGAATCACTTTATCTTATCGAATTGTAACAACTTTCTGTAATAAACCGTTCTAGGTTCAACTAATAGTATCGGTAAAATATAGAAATTACATTACTTTTGCATGGCATTTTCAAATTTTCAAATGGCAGAACCCAATTTAGAATCCCAAATTATAAAGGAAAGAATTCCTACACACATTGCTATCATTATGGATGGCAACGGTCGTTGGGCTAAAAAAAGAGCATTGCCTCGAGTGGTTGGACATGAATATGGCGTAAAATCTGTACGAGTTGTGGCGGAAACAGCTGCTACCCTTGGAGTTAAATTTTTAACCTTATACACCTTTAGCACTGAAAATTGGAACAGACCCAAATTTGAAGTAAATGCCATCATGACCTTGTTGGTAAGAACCATTAGAAAAGAAGTAGCAACATTACAAAAAAACAACATCAGATTAAAAACAATTGGTAATATTGGTGCTTTACCCAAAGATGCTTTTGATGAATTACAAGAAGCCATTAAAGCCACTGAAAATAATACCGCAATGGATTTAATTTTAGCCCTGAACTACAGTGCCAGATGGGACATCACCCAAGCAACAAAAACCATTGCTATTAAATTAAAAAACAATGAAATCAATGAAGAAGAAATCAATGAAGAGCTGATTTCAAATTCATTGCATACACATCAATATCCTGAACCCGATTTATTAATAAGAACCAGCGGAGAATACCGCATAAGCAATTTTTTATTATGGGAAATGGCATACAGTGAATTTTATTTTACTGATGTCTATTGGCCTGAATTTGATAAAAATTCGCTCTATAAAGCCATCATAGATTATCAAAATAGAGAAAGAAGATTTGGAAAAACAAGTGAACAAGTTACAATCAAATAAAATGAAGTTTCAATTAACCATCTTATTGCTAATTTTTGCAGCTTCATTTAACACAATAAAAGCTCAAACAGATACCGTAAAACAGTATCTACCCCTTGATTACAATAAACCTGCTGAATACACCATTGCCAGTATAGAAACTGAAGGCAACAAATACATTGATAAATTCATCATCATCATCAATTCCAATTTATCCATCAATCAAAAAATAAAAATACCAGGTTATGAAATTTCACAAGCTATAGAAAATCTTTGGAAACAAGATTATTTTTCGAAGATTGAAATTTATGCTAAAAAAATTGAAGGAAGCAAAATTCATTTAGTCATCAAAGTAAGTGAAAGACCTCGTTTATCTAAATTCGCAATCAGAGGTGTTGGCAGAACTGAACAAAAAAACTTAAGAGATGAATTATCGATTAAATCGGGCATCATCATCAATGAAAATGTATTAAATACATTGCGAAAAGAAATAAATAAATACTATTTCAAAAAAGGATATTACGACATCAAAGTTGATTTTAAAATCAACAATGATACAATGCCAAATAAAGTTATTTTATTTATTGATATCAATAAAGGCTCTAAAGTGAAAGTTTATGACATAGAATTTGTTGGCAACAACGAATTAAGTGACAAAGACTTGAGGAAAGTATTAAAGAAAACAAAAAGGAAAGTAAAAAAAATCAACCTATTTGCCTCCTCCAAGTTCATTGATGAAAAATACCAAGAAGAGAAAAAAGAAATCATCAATAAATACAACAGCAAAGGATTTAGAGATGCCAGCATTTCCTTTGATTCTGTGGTAAAAATAAGACCAAACAGAGTGGTGATAAAAGTTGGAATTAACGAAGGATTAAAATACCACTTTAGAAACATCTCATTTACTGGAAACAATAAATTTACTGACGATGAATTACACAAAATTCTTGGAATAAAAAAAGGTGACATATACAATCAGGCACTTTTAGAAGAGCGACTATTGTATAGCCCTAATGGTACAGACATTTCAAGTTATTACATGGATGATGGGTATTTGTTTTTTAATGTCACACCTGTAGAAACCAGAGTGGACAAAGACTCCATTGACATTGAAATCAGAATCATAGAAAGAACTCAAGCAGTGTATGATAAAATTACCATAGTTGGCAATACAAAAACCAGTGACCATGTTATACTTAGAGAATTAAGAACTAGACCTGGGCAAAAGTTCTCAAGAAGTGATATTCAACGTTCCATCAGAGAGCTCTCTCAATTGGGATTCTTTGACCCTCAAGCAATGGGAGTAACACCTACACCTAATCCTGGAGCTGGTACAGTAAACATTGAATACAAAGTTGCAGAAAAAGCCAACGACCAAATTGAACTATCAGGTGGTTGGGGAGGAAATGGACGTAATATCAACAATGGAGTAAATCAACAAGCTTATGGGTATGGTGGCTTAGTAGGTACACTAGGGTTAACCTTAAATAATTTCTCAACAAGAAAATTATTAAAACCATCCATGTGGAATCCACTTCCGGCAGGAGATGGACAAAAATTAAGTATCAGAGCACAATCAAACGGTTTATTTTATCAATCATATAATTTTTCATTCACTGAGCCTTGGCTTGGTGGTAAAAAACCAAATTCTTTCACATTTAGTTTGTATAAAACAGTTCAATCATTTGATACAAGAACAAAAAAAGACCCAGCAAAACAATTTGTCAAAATCGCTGGTGTTTCAGTCTCTTTGGGCAAAAGGTTAAAATGGCCTGATGATTTCTTTTCTGCCTTTTATTCATTGAGTTTTCAGCAATATAACTTACAAAATGCCAATGGTGCATTTGGTTTACAAATTAATACAGGTCGTAGCAACAGTTTGGAATTTAAGTATTTATTGAGCAGAAGTTCAGTAAGTGAGCCTATATTCCCAACCAGTGGTTCCAGTTATTCATTTAGTTTTGCAGCTACCCCACCAGTGTCTAAATTCAGTAACAAGAGTTATGCTAACTTGGATGTAGCAGAAAAATACAAGTTCATAGAATACCACAAATGGAAATTTGATGCTGAAAACTACACTAAATTATTTGGGAAATTTGTTTTTGCCACAAAAATGAGGTTTGGTTATTTGGGATATTACAACAAAGACTTAGGTTTATCGCCATTTGAAAGATTCATGGTGGGAGGTAGTGGATTAAACAGTTTTGGACAAATTGGTTCAGAAATTATTTCATTAAGAGGTTATCCTGACCGTTCAATCACTGAAAACGCTGTGGCTGGTAGTACCAATTCTGGAGCTGCCATATTTAATAAATTTACTTGTGAGCTTAGATTCCCTATCACCAATTCGCCATCAGCATCCATTTACTTGCTAACATTTGCCGAGGCAGGAAATGCATGGCTTGACCCACGAACATTTAATCCATTTGACAACAAACGAAGTGTTGGAGGTGGAGTAAGGTTGTTTTTGCCAATGTTCGGTTTACTTGGTTTAGATTATGCACATGGGTTCGATTGGAAGACCTTTAACAGAAGTGTTGGCTTATCAAAAGCAGGCCAATTCCACTTCTTCATAGGTCAACAATTTTAAAAAATTCCAAACTTTTGGAAATTTGTGGATAAAGTTATACCTTTGCACTCCGTTTTTTAAAATACTGTTATTGTTGTATGATTCACCCTTTGAAAGCCTTTGATATTGAATTTGTAAAGCTCAAAAATGGTGACCATGAGTTTGAATTTGAATTAACAGACGATTTTTTTAAACATTTTGAAAGTTCTTTAACACCTAACAACCTGAATGTAAAACTGTTGTTTACCAAAAACACCAATACATTTTCATTGTTTTTTGAAATTCAAGGAGAGATAAACACCAATTGCGACCGATGTTTGGATGACATTTCTATCCCAGTAAACAATGAAAGCACCATCATGGTAAAAATCACAGAAAAAGAAATGGAAGATCAGGATGACATCATTTATTTATCTCCTTATGATTACAAAATAAATGTTGCTCAGCCGATTTATGATTTTGTATTGCTATCCATTCCTATTAAAGTTACATGTGAAGACAACAATGTACCAAAAGATTGCAATGTGAATTTTACTAATAAAATTGCAAAAGTAATAGACGTAGATTTACATCAGGACCCAATGTTAGATGAAGAACTTACAGAAGAAGAAGAAAACATTAATTAATAACAAAATAAAAAATAAACCAATATGCCAAATCCTAAACGAAAGATTTCGAGTACCAGAAGAGATAAACGTAGAACTCACCACAAATTGGATAACAAACAGTTTATTGCCGACCCTAGCACAGGAGACATTTCACTTTACCACCGTGTAAACCTTGAGACAGGTATGTACAGAGGTGTGAAAGTAATGAAAGGTAAAAACGATTAATTCAATTTAAAACATCAGCAATGCGTATAGGACTAGACGCAATGGGTGGAGATTATGCCCCCCTTGAAGCAATTAAAGGTGCAATATCTGCTAAAAAAGTTTTGCCTGAAATAAACCCTGTTTTATTTGGTCATAAAGACAGAATATTAGAGGTTTACAAAGAACTTGGTATCCCTGAAAACACTTTTGAAATTGTTCATGCCGAAGAAGTAATTGAAATGAGCGAGCATGCTACCAAAGCCATTGCTCATAAAAAAACTTCAAGCATCAACATTGGTTTTAAACATTTAGCTGAAAAACAAATAGAAGCATTTATAGGCGCTGGAAATACAGGAGCCATGTTAGTGGGTTCCATGTTTTCTGTCAAAGCTATAGACGGTGTTCAAAGACCTACCATCACTTCGATTTTGCCAAAGCAAGATGGAACTTTTGGCGTGTTATTAGATGTTGGAGCTAATGCAGATTGTAAACCCGAAATATTAAACCAATTTGCCATACTAGGCTCATTGTACGCTCAACACGTTTATGGCATTGAAAATCCTAAAGTAGCTTTACTAAGTATAGGTGAAGAAAAAGAAAAAGGAAATTTACTTATTCAAGCCGCTTATACTCAATTAGAAGACAACGATAGAATTAACTTCATTGGAAATGTGGAAGGACGTGATTTATTCAATGAAAAAGCCGATGTCATAGTTTGCGATGGATACACAGGAAACATTGTATTAAAAGTGTGTGAAAATTTTTATTACACATTCACCAAATTGGGTGTTAAAAACGATTATTTAGATAAATTTAACTTTAAAAACTATGGTGGTACAGCCATATTGGGAGTTAATGAGCCTGTCATCATTGGACATGGTATTTCTAAAGAAGAAACTTTTGTTAGTATGTTTAAATTAGCAAAAGACTTAATCAATTCTAAATTGATAGAAAAAATTAAACAATCATTTTAATTATTCATTACTTGTATGCAATTATCAGGTAAAATTGCCGTAGTAACTGGAGTAAGCAAAGGCATAGGTGAAGCTATTGTCACAAATTTACTCAGCGAAGGTTGTACCGTGTATGGATTAGGTAGAACTAATTACCCTCACCATTCAGATAATTTTCATTTTATTCCTACTAATGTCAGAAATAACAATGAAGTTCAATCTGCATTTGAACACATTTTTAATCAGTCAAATCAAACAATCGATATTTTAATCAATAACGCTGGTTTAGGTTATTTTGGAAATGTAGAAGATTTGCCTCTTAATCATTGGACCGAAATGATTGAAACCAATATCAATGCAGTATTTTATTGTACCAGATTAAGCATCCCAGTAATGAAAAAAAATGGTGGTGGTCATGTTATCAATATCGCTAGTACCGCTGGTCTGGAAGGCATGCCTATGGTAAGTGGATATTGTGCTACCAAGTGGGCTGTGAAGGGTTTTAGCGAAAGTTTATGGCGCGAAGTAAGAGAAGATAAAATAAAAGTTACTTGCATTTATCCTGGCAGTGTAAAAACAGATTTTTTTAACAACAGTCCTAACATCAAACCACACGATTACATGCTTAAAGCGGAAGATATTGCTTCTACTATTATTCATGCTTTAAAATCTCCAGATAATTGTCATCACATAAACATTGAAATAAGACCACTGCAACCTAAAGGTCCTAAAAAAGCTTAAAGTTTTTCCCAAGTTTTCATTTTGCCTTGTTCATCGTAAATAAAAAAGGCTTTTAAGTTCATTCTATTTACCAATTCTTGAGCCTCTTTTAATCCCAACACCATACATGCTGTAGCATAGGCATCTGCCTTTGCAGTAGATTCACAAATAATGGTAGCACTTAACATTTCATTTTGAGCTGGAAACCCTGTTCTTGGATCAATGCTATGACCGTATCGTTTTCCGTTTACAGTAAAATATTGTCTGTAATTTCCACTGGTAGCTAAAGATTGATTTTTTAATTCATACGATTTAAATGCTTGTGCAGCTTCGTTTTTAAATTGAGGTTTTTCTATTTTTATTGGCCAGCATGTATCCCCTTTGGCATGTCCTTTTACTCTTATTTCTCCACTGATATTGATGTAATAATTCTTAAGGTGATACACCGTGTCAAACATTGCTGCTATGATATCAACAGCATGCCCGGGTGCTATGGCATTAAAATTTAAACGTTGATTTAAACAATTTTTCACAGCTGCTCCATGGTTAAAATACACTTGAAATGAAGGGCAAGGTATTGAAATTAACTGCTGAATGTAAGCACTATCTACTTTCTCAGGATTTTTTTTGTTGTTACCAAACCCCCAATAATTGATTAATTCACCCATGGCAGGATTAAAAGCTCCTTTGCTATTAGCAAAAACATGGTAGGATAACTCATTGATTTCATTAAATAATTGGATTGAATTCTCAAATGATTTTTGGTCTTCATCACTCAATGGTTTTGAAGAATTGAATTTGGATAACAATGAATTGCTGTCGTAAGTACTAAATAGGTATGAATAAAATCCTAAAGTGTAATCAATTTTTGATTGCAAATCAATGCTGCTATCATAACAAATTTCATAGGTGGTTCCCATGGTGTTGCCTTTGATTACGGTGTAATTATTTTCTTTATTTCCACAAGAAAATAAAAGCAATGACAAAAAAACTATTGCTATACTTAATCTCATTTAATTTGAAAATCGTTGTTTATTTTCATTACTTTTCCAAACACAAAATCTTGTATTTGAACTATTTCAGTTTTATTGCCATTGATAAACGCATAAAAATTCTCCATTTCAAAATCAAGTGGGTTACCCAAGTTGTCCGTCTGTTGGTATGAGTCTTTTTTTAATCCTTTTCTATGCACTTGCATGGTCGTTTTTTCATTGTTTTTATCTGTCAATGTTATCACTAAAATAGGATTTGTTTTATTGGCAATTGAATCTATCATTTTTGGATTTAAATCAATTGGAAAACCTTCATAACATAAATTTTCCCATAAGGCTAAATACGATCTCAATAAATTTAAATTGATTTGATTTGGATTAGAATACACTTTACCATTTGCAGTGAGCGAAGGACTGCTGGATTGATTATCTATTGTAAACGATTTTTGAGTTTGTTCTGTCCAATTGACTTCTATGGTTTTTATTTGTTCAGGTGTGTGATCAAAAATGACTTTGCTTCTCCAAGCATTTAAATTGGTAAAAAATCTGGTATTTAAAAATCCAACAAACCCTGGTATATGGCATACATAAGGTTCTTTAGCATTTTCCATGTAAAAATAGGTGCCAAGTTCATCGTAAGTATTACCTCCAACATAAAATACTTTGGATAGTTTACCATTTTCATACACTTCCACTTTGGTGCCATTCAAACTCATGTTTTTAACGACAGGTTCAAGCTCTGCTTTTCCTACAGGTTTTTTTACTTTAAGTTTTCTCATGGTCTCCAACAACAAGTCGATTTGTGAATTGCTTGCCTTGAATTTATCATTGACCACCCAATTTTTTTCATCTGTTTTTTTTAGGGTTACATATTCTTTACTTGATTTATTAGTAATGAATATTTTGTCAATTTTACTGGTGTTGTTATAGGCAAAGTTTTTATCATCTCCTGTTAGGGTGTTGCTGATGTTTCTGTTGAGAAGAAAATAAGCAATCAACACCAAGGCTATTGAAGAGAGTAGGATTATCGTTTTTTTATTCATAAATCAATGTTTTAGACAACAATTAAAATTAAGATGTTGCAACTTCATTAAATTATCTGCTGTAATTAGGTGCTTCTTTAGTGATTTTTATATCGTGAGGATGACTTTCTTTAATCCCTGCATTGCTTATTTTAATGAATTGAGCTGTTTGTAAATCTTCAATAGAACTTGAACCACAATAGCCCATTCCAGCTCTTAATCCACCAATGTATTGGTACAACACTTCACTTACTTTGCCTTTAAATGGAACTGTACCAACAATGCCTTCAGGCACTAATTTAGATATTTCTTCTTCAGCATCTTGAAAATAACGGTCTTTACTTCCCTCTTTCATGGCTTCAATACTTCCCATTCCACGGTATGATTTCACTCTGCGACCTTCGTAAATGCTAGTTTCCCCCGGACTTTCTTCAGTTCCTGCAAACAAGCTACCTGCCATGATTGTACTAGCTCCAGCAACTATGGCTTTTACTAAATCGCCACTGTATCTGATACCACCATCAGCAATAATAGGGACACCTGAACCTTGTATGGCTTCAGCACAATTCATTACGGCTGATAACTGAGGAACACCAATACCTGCAATGATACGCGTAGTACATATACTGCCAGGGCCAACTCCTACTTTTACTGCATCGGCACCTGCTTCTACTAATGCTTTGGCAGCATCACCAGTAGCTACATTACCTACAATAACATCCAACTTAGGGAAGGATTTTTTTATTTTTTTAAGTTCTAAAATTACACCTTGAGAATGTCCATGAGCAGTATCTAAAGTGATGACATCAACTTCGGCTTCAACTAATGCTTTTACCCTTTCAAGAGTATCGGAGGTTATTCCTACTGCTGCACCCACTATCAATCTTCCAAATTTGTCTTTGCAAGCTTTAGGATGACTTTTTACTTTTTGTATGTCTTTATAAGTTATTAATCCTGCTAATTTCCCTTTTTTATCTACAATTGGTAATTTTTCAATTTTATGTTTTTGTAAAATCACTTCTGCTTGAGTTAAGTCAGTACCAATATTTGCAGTGATTAGATTTTTTTTGGTCATTACATCAACAATTTTTTTACTTGTATTTTTTTCAAAACGTAAATCTCTGTTTGTAATGATACCAACCAAATTGTTTTTACTATCAATGATTGGAATTCCACCGATATGATGCTCTTTCATCAATTTTAAAGCATCTTTTAGTAAAGCATCTCCAGTAAGAGTGATTGGATGTTGAATCATGCCACTTTCACTTCTTTTAACTTTAGCTACTTCTTTAGCTTGTAAAGCTATGGTCATGTTTTTATGAATAATTCCAATACCACCTTCACGAGCTATGGCTATAGCCATTCGGCTATCAGTTACTGTATCCATAGCAGCAGAAATAATTGGAATATTTATTCTGATGTTTTTAGTCAATTGAGTTGAAGTATTGACATCGCGAGGTAAAACTTCGCTGTATCTTGGCAATACAAGTACATCATCAAAGGTTAAACTGTCAGAAAAGATTTTGTTGGAGAAATTGATTTTGGATTTTGTGGTCTTAGCCATTGCAAATAGTTGTTGTAGTTATTTGCGGTGCAAAGGTAAGACTTTATTTATAAATTCCAAAATAGTAGTTTTTAAACAATCAAGAACAAGAATAAAAAATATTCTATTAAAACAAATGATAAATTGAGTTTAAATAAATGCTATTTATGACTTAACATAACGAATTTAATACATAATATACTTGTAATAAAAATGCTAGTTTTAAAAATTCACAGCTATTTCTACTTTCTCTAAAATGGAGTCAATTCTATCGTGGTTTTGTTTTAATACACTTTTTGCTTGATTTGCAAATTCCAAGGCTTTGTTTTTATCCCCTAATCCTTTGGCATTCACCATCACATTGAAATAAGCCCCTCTAACTGCTGTTTTAATGCACAATAATCCTACCCCCGCATCGGTGATGCTGTTTGGGTTGCCATGATTAACCATGTATTCCAATGCATCAATGCAATCATAGGTTTTCTGCATGGTAATTAAAGGCACTTCGGTGGCATAAACAGATGCCTTTTCTATTTCAGCTTTTCTAATAGCTTTTTCTTCATCTGTTGCTTTTGGCAATTGAAAAGCACTCATGATGGCATTAAAAGCGTTGGTATCTTCATCGATCAAATGCAACAACTCATTTTTTAATTGTTGTGCCTTGGCAGCCCATTCTGAAAACTCTTCTGTTCTATCTTCCCAACCTTTTTTATCCGCACTTAAATTAGCAACCATAGCTCCTAAACTTATACCAATTGTTCCACACAATGCACTGACAGAACCACCACCAGGCGCAGGACTCTCGCTGGCTGTTTCATCTGCAAACTGTGAAATTGTTAAATCTATGAGTTGTTTCTTTGATTTTTTATTCAATGCATATTCTATGATTCTCTCTTGTGGATTAAACTCCCCCAATTGATTTAAACCTAAGGATTGAACTGCTATTTCTATCAATTCAGATTCACTTACTCCAATGCTACGCCCTTGTTTATTTAAATAATGTTTGCCTGCATCTAGTAATGGTTGCAATGGCACTAAACCAACTAATTCACTTCCAGTAATTCTAATGCCTCTCTCCTCTCCTTTTTTACACACTTCATCAAAGGCTTGATGTATGGAAGTGATTTTATAATTGGTAAGATTCATGCTGATTTGAGCCATCCCATATTCTTCGATATACCAACCTATGGCTTTTACAGATTTTAATGTCCCTGGTATTCTGATGTCTTCTCCATTGGCATCTTTCATCACTTTGCCTGAATAAGGATTTCCTTCTCTTTTTACTCTGCCAGCTTCGCGCACATCAAAAGCAATTCTGTTTGCTAATCGAGTAGATTTTGTATTTAAATTGATGTTGTATGCAATGAGAAAATCCCTTGCTCCTATCACTGTAGCTCCATGTTTTAAAGGAAATTCCACAGGTCCAAAATCCGGTTTCCATTCTGGTAATTTTATTTTTTCTGTAAATCCTTCATATTCTCCAGCTCTTATTACAGATAAATTAGAACGGTTTTTATTTGGTTGAGCTTCTTCATATAAATAAACAGGGATAGATAAGTGTTCACCTACTTTTTTAGCTAATTGAAGGGCATAAGTTACACATTCTTCCATGCTGATACCACTTACCGGAACAAGAGGACAAACATCTGTTGCCCCCATTCTTGGGTGTTCGCCTTTATGATTTCTCATGTCAATTAATTCAGCTGCTTTTTTTATGGCTAAATAGGCTGCTTCTACTACTTGTTGTGGTTCACCAGCAAACGTAACTACAGTGCGATTGGTAGCTTTACCCATGTCAACATGCAACAATTTCACTCCATCTATGGATTCAATTTCTCTAGTAATCTGATTGATGATTTCTACATTGTTTCCTTCACTAAAATTCGGTACACATTCAATTATCTGTCTGTTCATGGGTGGCAAAATTAATCAATTTATTTCATCAATATCCTAGTTTATGACCAATAAATTAATCATTCATTTAAATGTGTTAAACGATATTTATGTTTAGCATTATTGTTGGATTAAAAAAAATGTGTACGTTTGTATGAGTTATGATAAAAAAATTTCAAAGAACTAGAAATGAAAAAGTAATCAGTGGTGTGTGTGGAGGTTTAGGAAATTATTTTGACATTGACCCCATCATTTTTAGATTTGCTTTTATCGCGCTTTTATTAGCTGGTGGCAGCAGTATTTTTATTTACATCATTTTAGTGATTGTCATTCCCAAAGAACCCTATGTTGTTCAATCACAAGGCACAGCCAATAGCAGTGCCTTTGACAATTTTCAACAAGAAGATTTAGCCGGTAAAGAATCGGATAACAGCAACAGAACTGTCTTTGGTTTATTGTTGATTTCTGGAGGCGCTTTGATGTTGTTGTATAACATCATGCCCTATTTTAAACTCGAAAAATTATGGCCAGTGATACTCGTCATCATGGGACTTGGGTTATTATTTCAGAAAAAAAACACGAACACCAATCAAACCAACAACAATTAAATCATGAAAAATCAAAATTTTACCGCAGGTTTAATCCTTTGTATTTTAGGAGCATTGTTATTGATGCATAATTTTAACTTATTCAACTTAAATTGGGATACCATCATTAAATTTTGGCCCTTATTGTTGATATATGCAGGTTTAGTAACTTTGTATGGCAATAAAAAAACTTGGCTTGTACCTATTGCAATGTTAGGCATCACTTTAGTATCCATAGTTTTATACATCGTCTTCAATCAAGAGACTATATCTCAATATCTATAATCTTCATTGAGACAACTAATTTTATTATTTAAAAAAAATAAATGGCTTAAAAGACTGGTTTACTTTTTCCTTATTCTTTTTATTTTCATCAATGTTTTAGCTTATCATCACGTTTATTTATTTACTCATTTTGAAAAAGAAAATGCTGAAAACATTCAGCAGTATGAAAACTTAAGTTTTATTGAGAAAAAATTTATGCTTTTAAAAGGCATTAAACAGAAAAGGCCTGCAAACGATAAAATTCCATCTATTGCTCACGATACCATCACATTAAATGACAAATACAAAACTCATGCTTGGTTGATACCTAATCATGAATCCAAAGGAACTGTGATTTTATTTCATGGTTATGGAGGATGTAAATCTGATCTAATGGATCAATCAAATGTATTTTTTCAATTGGGATATTCTGTGATGCTAGTTGATTTTATGGGCTGTGGTAACAGTCAAGGGGATTTTACAAGTTTAGGTTATTACGAATCCGAACAAGTAGTAAATTGTATCCATTATTTAACTTCAAAGTCAGAAAAAAATATTTATTTATACGGACAATCCATGGGTTCTGTAGCCATTTTAAAAGCATTGTCTGAAAACAATGTAAAAGTAAAAGGCATCATACTGGAATGTCCATTTGCTAGTCTTTTAAGCACTGTAAAATCAAGGTTTAAAATCATGGAAACTCCTTCGTTTCCATTGGCTGAATTGTTGGTGTTGTGGGGAGGTGTTCAAATGGATTACAATGGATTTAAACACAAACCTGTTGATTATGCTAAAAATGTACATTGTCCAACGTTAATTTTGCATGGATTACAAGACAACAGGGTATCGAGGAAAGAAATAGAAGACATCTACAAACAATTGCCATCAGTAAATAAATCCATTGAATATTTCACCGATTCAGGTCATGAAAATTATTTAAAAAAATACAAGAATGAGTGGACTAAAACTGTTTCTAATTTTTTGACATCTATTAGCTATCAATAATATTTCGCTTATTTTTGTGCTTTAATGCAAAAAACTAATCCTTTCATTTGGCCTGAGTACGAGTTATTAGACAGTGGAAATTTTGAAAAATTAGAGCGTTTTGGCGACTATGTTTTAATTCGTCCCGAACCTCAAGCTTTATGGTCAAAATCATTGACAGAAAAAGAATGGCTGAACAAAGCTCACGCCCGATTTGAAAGAGATAACAACAAAAAAAGCCATAGAGATAGCAACAATGAAAACGGTGGTTGGAAAACATTAAAAAAAATGCCTAATCAATGGCAAATTGAATACCTTCCACTAAAATTAAAATTGAAATTAAGTTTAACTTCTTTTGGTCATTTGGGGGTATTTGTAGAACAAGTTAGCAATTGGCATTTTATTGATGAACAAATAAAAAGAATAGGCAATAAACCTAAAGTGCTTAATTTATTTGCTTATACTGGTGCTGCAAGCATTGTAGCAGCTAATGCGGGTGCTGATGTCACCCATCTGGATGCCGTAAAAAATGTAGTGACTTGGGCTAATGAAAACAAGCAATTAAGCCAATCTAATGAAATAAGATGGATAGTAGAAGATGCCTTAAAATTTGTAAAAAGACAAGCCAATAAAGGTCAAACTTATCAAGGAATCATCATAGATCCACCTGCTTATGGAAGAGGACCTAACAATGAGAAATGGATTTTAGAAGAACAGATCAATGAGTTAATTCAATTGTGCAGCCAAATCACTGACAAAAACAACTGTTTTATCTTGTTAAATTTATACAGCATGGGATTAAGCGGTACCATTGGTGTTAATTTATTAAAATCGCATTTTCAATTAAACGCTGAATGGGGAGAATGCATTGTTCCATGCAAAACTGGAATTAATTTGCCCTTGTGTACTTGGGTAAGACTCACAAAATAAAGTTAGTTTTATTGTATAAATAGATAAAATTATTCTCTTTTTTTAGCTTAATTTTGCTTAATGAAAAACATCAACCAATGTTTAAAAGAATTAGGTATTAAAAAAAACAATGAAAGTGTTTGTACTGGATTAAATTGGATAACTGCAGTAGGCAGTACTACCAAAAAAATAAATTCGCCTGTAGATGGAAAAATGATAGGAACTGTAACCTATGCAAGTGAAACAGAATATGAAGCTGTTTTAAAAAGAGCACAACAAGCAAGTATGTATTGGAGAAATATTCCTGCTCCTAAAAGAGGTGAAATAGTAAGACAATATGGTAACGTATTAAGAGAACATAAATTATCGCTTGGCACTTTGGTTAGTTACGAAATGGGAAAAAGCCTTCAGGAAGGATTAGGTGAGGTACAAGAGATGATCGACATCTGCGACTTTGCAGTAGGACTTAGTCGTCAGTTATATGGGCTAACCATGCACAGTGAACGACCAGGACACCGAATGTATGAACAATGGCATCCATTGGGAATTGTTGGCATTATTTCAGCTTTTAATTTTCCTGTGGCTGTATGGAGTTGGAACGCCATGATAGCGGCTGTATGTGGCAATGCCACCATTTGGAAACCTTCTGAAAAAACACCTTTATCAGCCATTGCTTGCATGAATTTATTAAAATCAGTTTTATCAGAAAATAAATTGCCAGAAGGGTTATTTACCTTAATCAACGGAGATTATCATATTGGAAAAAAAATGTCTGCTGATAATCGTATAGCTTTAATATCTGCTACAGGAAGCACAAGAATGGGTAAAGAAGTAGGAAAAATTGTAGGCGAAAGACTTGGAAAATCATTACTTGAATTAGGTGGAAACAATGCCATTATCATCACTGAAAGTGCTGATTTAAAAATTGCTTTAAGAGCCGCTGTTTTTGGCGCTGTAGGCACTGCTGGTCAAAGATGTACAACAACAAGAAGATTGATTATTCATGAGAAAATCTATGATGATTTTGTAAAAAAAATGATCAAAGCATACAAACAAATTAAAATTGGAAATCCATTGGATGAAAATAACCATGTTGGACCATTGATAGATAAAGAGGCTGTTCATCAATTTGAAAATGCTTTGGCTCAATTAAAAAAAGAAGGAGGAAAAATCCTGTACGGTGGTAAAACATTAAAAGGTACTGGATATGAAAGTGGATGTTATGTTCAACCTGCTATCTGCGAAGCTAAAAACACATATAAAATAGTTCAACACGAAACTTTTGCTCCCATAGTCTATCTCATGAAATATTCTAAATTGAGTGAAGCTCTTGCTATGCAAAACGATGTCAAACAAGGTTTAAGTTCATCTATTTTCTCTACTAACATCATGGAAACTGAACAATTTTTATCTGCAAATGGTAGCGATTGCGGAATCGCCAATGTCAATATAGGTACAAGTGGTGCTGAAATTGGGGGTGCATTTGGAGGCGAAAAAGAAACTGGTGGCGGTAGAGAGAGTGGTAGCGACAGCTGGAAAGCCTATATGCGCAGACAAACCAATACCATCAACTACACTGATAATTTACCATTGGCTCAAGGCATTAAATTTGATATTTAATTTTATAAACAAAAAAAGTAATCACTAATAAAATCAAAGCAATTAAGGTGTAAAATACACCCACTTTAACTTCATTGTTTGTGTATTGCAATTCAATAGTGTGATCATTTTTTAAAACTTTAGTGAGTCCATTGTCCTCTTTAAGCATTGCTTTACCACTTTTAATTTTCCAATTTGAACTGTATCTATAATTAATGAAAGAGATGCTGTCTATCAACTCCAATTTAAGATAATTTGGTAAAAATTTAATCACCTTAGCTCCTGTAACCAATTGGTTTAATGTATCATGTACACTGTGTAATTGCATAGGTTCATAAGCATTTAAAACCATGTAATTGGCTTTCACATATCTGAATTGATTTCTGTAATCTTTTTGGGATAATACTTTAGGCTTAGGTTGATTTTTATCTAACATTGAAATTTGCTTTTCCTCTATTCTCGGACCATTTACCATGCATTTACTTACTGAATTGTAATGCAGAGTTTGACTCAATAATACCACGAACAACAATAAATTGACCCATTTTATATGTTGAGTGTTTTTGAGTATAAAACTCAATGCTAAATAAAATGAAAATACCACAAGAATACCAAAGCGATAGGGCGCTCTTAAACTTTTAAAAACAGGCACATATTCATTTAAAAAATACCATGGATTAACTATGTTAGGAGAATTTCCCAAACATATCCATACCAAGGGGATAGCCATGATTAACCATAATTTGCCATGATTTAGTTGTTTAAAAAAATAAATAAACAAGACAAATAAAGACAAATTGATGCCAAGTGAAAATTCAAACCAATCGTGCCAAGTTCTTGTGTCGGTATTAAAATCTGCTAAACTTTGAAACCATGTAAGCAAGCTAATGCCACTGTCTTCTTTCACTAATCGAGGGTAATCTGACCAATGTTGAATTACAGGATATAATTTAAACATACTAAGCCCTATGCTTAGTAACATGGTAGAGATAAAAATGAAGGCATAATTCAACTTAAATTGTTTTTGAGAAATTGATATTCCTATGATCCATAAACCCAATAATATGGCAATGCTAATGAAAACAAAAGGCGCACCTCCAATAATAATCTGTACTAAAATCAATGTAAATTTAATATATGACCAAAGATTTTTTTTATGAATAATCTGATGAAAAAACAACAATGAATATGGCAATAAATAATAAAACAATACATTGCTATGTCCTGCTTCAAATACATGTCTGCTAAAATAGGCTGAACCTACAAATAAAAATGACAATACAACACTTGTAGAGGCTTGTTTATTGAATGTAAAAAACAGCTTATAACTGCCCCATAATCCAATTAAAATACCTGCTATAATGCTGACCTTATACCCATAAAAAGTACCAAATAACAACACAGGTATTAAATACATGCTCAAATGAACTGATTGAGGATTTGACCAAAAATCTGTGCCAAAAGAGCTGTAAGGATTGTAAGTAGGAAATTGATGAAACTCAACAATGCATTTTCGTGCTGCCTCAAAAGTAGAGTAGGTTAAATCCCAATCGTGATGCCCATAAAATCCCCAGTTACGAGGCAACCAAAGGTTGGAAACAAACAATGACCACAGAATAAAAATAACCCATAAAAAAGCATTAGAAATGGTGTTTTTTTCTATCCAATGCTCCAATTTTTGTAGTATTTGCATGAATCTATTTCACAGCAAAGAAAACAAAAAAAAGGGAATGTGAATGGATTTATCTCATTCTCATTTCAAATTAACCCTCAGAATTGATTTCAATAGTATCTTGTCTTTTATTGAAATTTCTGGTGATATACATCACTGATAACAACAAAATAAAGGCTAAAATACTGCCAATTAACAAGGAATAATCTTGTGACAACAACATGATAAAAAACAAGGAATACAACAACAATGTTAGCACTCCAATTGACAAAGCAGCTTTAAAGTTATTGAGTATGGATTTAGAATAAAAAAATGTGGGAATGGTTACCATCAACATGGATAAAAAATACGCTTTGTTGAATCCTAAATGTTCACCTAACGCTAATAGAAACAAATAGAATAAAACTATTGCAAAACCAATGATGGCATATTGAATTAAGTGAATATTGGACTTAGAAATGTACTCAGACAAAAACAAAGCAATAAACACAATGATTAATAAGAAAAAGGCGTACTGATTAGCTCGTCTTGATTTGACATAATCTGTTACTGGGTTAAACAACCTAGTGAGGCAATGTTGACTCACAGACGAACTAGCAACATCGTAATTTATGTTTTCCTCCATTTGATTAAATTGCATGAATGAGCCCTTGCCTGATTGAGGAAAGGATTTATTTAAAGCTAATATGGACCATTCAGCACTAAAATCTTGGTTAGTGATGTTGTGATTAGTAGGCAAAAAACTACCACCAAAGGATGGGTCGGGCCAATTGCCTTTAAGTTTTATTTGATTGTTTTTGCCTATTGGAGCAAAATTGATTGAATTACTACCATTCAAAGTGAATTCTATTTGATAATTTTTACCTTTAATTTTGCTGTAATCTACTTGAAAATGGATGCCGTTATTTCCAAGTTCTCCTTCTTTAATTCCAGATGAAAACTCATAGTTCTCCTCTCCTATTTTCGCTTTTACCTCACTAACCAAACCTTTTAAATCGCTGATAAAAATATTGACATTTACTTGATTGTTCTCGTTAATGTATTGCCCGTAATCAATGCTATCAAATACACCTGACAATACTATCTTTGAAGAGTATAAATTGATTTTATAAATGCCTCTTTTTTTCTCAACTACATTCAATGATGAGTTCACTGACAAAGTTTTTGGAAATAAAAATTCTGATTCGTTGAAGTTATTTACATGATTATTTATTTCATATCCTTTTGCACTGATGAATGGCCCAGCAATCAATTGAGCCCTGCCCCATTTAGATGAAACTTCCGAAACAGCTTCTGAACTTTTTTGTTGCCTTTCGTACACTAATCGGCTAATAAAAAAAACAGGAATTAAAAGAAGTGCACAAATGATAGCTACTAGAATGTATTTAAATGTGTTTTTCATGATTATTAAATAATTAACACAATATTCAATGAATATAATCAATGAAATTTTGTCATTCGATTAAAGTGAAGATATAACGATGTAAATAATATTGATTATTTTTGAAACCCTAAATTATTCCTTTGAAAAAATTCAAACAAAATTACCCGCTTATAACTCAAAAAACCATCTTATCTGAAGCTGCGGAGGGTAAATCAATCACTAAGCATGAAGACATGGTAGTGTTTGTTCCTTATGCTGCAAGTGGCGATGTAGTGGATTTGCAAATCACAAAAAAGAAAAAAAAATTTGCAGAAGCTCGAATTACTCATTTCCATGAATTTTCTGATAAAAGAATTGAACCAAAATGTCAATATTTTACAAAATGTGGTGGTTGTAAATGGCAACATTTAAATTATGAGAACCAACTTAAATTAAAACATCAACAAGTCATTGATGATTTTGAGAGAATCGCTAAAGTTCATGTTGAAACCATTTTGCCTATCATTGGAGCTAACAATGTATTTAATTACAGAAATAAAGTTGAATTCACATTCAGTAACAAAGCGTGGGAAGAGTTTTTTGACAAAGACAATCCAAAAGGATTGCCTGCTTTAGGGTTTCATTTTCCGGGATTGTTTGATAAAATCATAGACATAGATATTTGCCATATAGCGAATGATTATTCCAATCAAATAAAAAATAGAATAAAAGAAATAGCTGTTAACAATCATTTCGAATTCTTTGATTTAAGACATCAAACAGGATGTTTAAGAAATTTAATGATCAGGCAAACATCGCAAAATCAATGGATGGTGGTGTTGGTCATTGCACATCAAAACAATGAATTGATAAGTACTATTTTTGATGCGTTAATACCTGAATTTGCTATGGTAACAGAATGGTGTTATGTCATTAACAACAAACGAAACGACACCTGGTCGGATTTGGATGTAATGACCTACAAAGGCAAAGGTTATTTAGAAGAAAAAATTGAAGATAAAATTTACAAAATAAGACCACAATCTTTTTTTCAAACCAACACAGACCAAGCCCTTAAATTGTACGAGATTGCCAGAGAATTTGCTGGTCTTACAGGTGTTGAAAATGTGTATGATTTGTACACTGGAACTGGCTCTATTGCATTGTTTGTAAGCGATAGATGTAAGAAAATTACTGGAATTGAGTATGTAGAAGCTGCGGTGATAGATGCCAAAGAAAATGCCAAGTTAAATGGGGTTAATCACGCTGAATTTTTTGCTGGTGATATGAAATCAATTTTAAATCAAGAATTCATTGAAACTCATGGAAAACCAGATGTAGTAATTACAGACCCTCCTCGCGATGGAATGCACCCTGATGTGGTGGCTAAACTATTGGAAATAGAAGCCCAAAGAATAGTGTATATCAGTTGTAATCCAGCTACACAAGCCAGAGATATTTTTACTTTAAAAGAGAAATATAATGTAATAAAAATTCAATCAGTTGATTTATTCCCTCATACACATCATATAGAAAACATAGCATTATTAGAATTAAAAAATTAGCGTAAGTTTGTAGCATGTCTTTAGATTTTAAAGTAAAAACAGTAGATGATTACATCGCAGAAGGAAAAACTCCTGAAATATTGTTTTTTGTAGGCTGTGCAGGCAGTTTTGACGAAAGAGCTCAAAAAGTAACTAAGGCTTTTGCCAAAATTTTACACCATTGTCAGATATCATTTGCTATATTAGGCACTAAAGAAGGATGTACTGGCGACCCAGCAAAACGCGCTGGAAATGAATTTTTATTTCAAATGCAAGCCATGAACAACATTGCAACAATGAATGAATATGGCATCAAAAAAATTGTAACAACCTGTCCTCATTGTTTTAATACCATAAAAAATGAGTACCCTAGTCTTGGAGGAAATTACGATGTGGTTCATCACACACAATTTTTACAAGAATTAATCAATAATGGAACTTTGAAAGTGGAAGGAGGAGCATTTAAAGGCAAAAAAATTACCTATCACGACAGCTGCTACTTAGGCAGAGCAAATAATGAATACTTAGCACCCAGAGCAGTATTAGAAGTGTTAGACAGCGAATTGACTGAAATGAAACGCTGCAAAAGCAATGGATTTTGTTGTGGAGCTGGTGGTGCTCAAATGTTCAAAGAGGCTGAAAAAGGAAACAAAGAAATAAATGTTGAACGCTCAGATGAAGCGATTCAAACTGGTGCTGAAATCATTGCAGTGAATTGTCCATTTTGCATGACCATGATCAGAGATGGAGTGAAACACTTTGAAAAAGAAGACAATGTTCAAGTACTGGATTTAGCAGAGTTAGTAGCTCAAGCTAAAGATTTGATTTAAATTGTTTGATGTATTCTTGGTAGATGTTTTGTAATTCATTGTACCAAGCTTCCCCATATTTTCTAATTAATGGTTCTTTAAGAAATTGAAACACTGGCACTTTTAGTTCTTCACCCAAAGCACAAGCTGCTTTACATATTTCCCAATAATGGTAATTGACCGTATCATTTTCTCCCGATTTACCTAATCTAATAGGATACAAATGACAACTGATGGGTTTATAAAAATCAGATTGATTTGCTTTATATGATTTTTCAATAGCACAACCTAAAATTCCTGATTCTTGATAAGCAAAAACACATTCTCCCGTTGGCAAACAGGTGGTGGCTAAATCATCGTCATCACCTTCGTAAAACCCATGTGAATTCAGCAGTTCAATTCCTTTTTGAGTCATGTAGGGTTTTACATGTTCCAAGTTGTTATCTATTGCATTTAACTCTTCTTTTTCAAGGGGTGCACCTCTATCTCCTTCAATGCAGCAGCTACCCTTGCATTTATCCAAATGACAAACAAAATAAGTAGAAAATATTTCGGAAGAGATTAATGTATTATCTAATTGGATAATCATTGTTTGTTTAAATACTCTTGGAAACCTTTGTTTTCAAGTTCTATGGCTTTTTTTAACACTTCATTTTCTTGATTTTGCATGAACTCAGTAATTTTAGGCCAATATTCAGGAAGTGCATTTGCTACAATTTTTGCAGCGAACAAACCAGCATTTTTAGCTCCATTAATCGCCATGGTACCCACTGGAATTCCAGGGGGCATTTGAACAATGCTGTACAAGGAATCTACACCAGATAGATTTGATGATTTGACAGGGACACCAATGACGGGTAATTCGGTCATGCTGGCTGCCATGCCGGGTAAGTGGGCAGCGCCACCTGCGCCTGCTATAATGCATTTATAGCCTTTGCTTTTGGCTTCTTTAGATTCAGTTACTAATCTATCAGGAGTTCGGTGAGCACTGACGATAGTTAAATGGTAACTGATACCAAACGAATCTAAAATTTCTGCAGCTTCTTTCATGACAGGCAAATCGCTGTCTGAACCCATGATAATTAATACATCAGCCATGTTAAACTTTTTTAAGGAATTCTGTTCTTAACACTATACTCATTCCATTTACTTTGCAATCTACTTCGCTTGGGTCGTCTGTTAACCTTATTTTTTTAACTGAAGTACCTCTTTTAAGAGTTACAGAAGAACCTTTCACTTTTAAATCTTTAATAAGTGTGACATTATCACCTTCGTTAAGAATATTGCCGTTGCTGTCTTTTACTTCCATCATATTTAATTAATCTGATGCAAAAGTATTCAATTATTTTTGAAACATTGTCAAAGCCCTCTTTATAATTGTTTACAAATTCTATGAATCTTAAAAAAAGAACAAATAAAAGGTTTCATTTTAAAAAAAGATTTTATTTTTTCTTGATAAATTATTTAATGATGAGGTGTTCTATAAGTTCCCAGCTGTAGTTTTCTGACACATTTTCTCTTTTCACTAA
>CAYVDH010000013.1:0-35714 GCA_964450355.1 uncultured Flavobacteriaceae bacterium | reverse complement strand
CCACCAACTCCTCATAAGCTGCCACCAAATCCATTTCGTCCAATTGGTCTTGGTAACCGTAGGCACGCAACAGTTTATCAATAAATGGTTTTAAGGGTTGGTCAGACATGTAGGGCTTCTCCTTTTTGTATTTTATACGCTTTAAAAGTAATCTTTTCTTGTGTTAAAATTTCAGGTATTCGGGTTAAACTGGTGTCGGTTATAAATATTTGTCCAAAGTTACCATTCCCAACAATATTTAGGAGTTGTTTCATGCGGTTTTCGTCGAGTTTATCAAAAATATCGTCGAGCAAAAAAATTACTTTTTTCGAATCAATTAAACATTAAAAAGTTGTTAGATATACTGGTTGGCGATGAAAGTTATTTTGAACAATATTTATTTGACCAACAGTTCACTCATCAAGGATGGTCAGGAATGGTTGCTGTTATTGAAAGCAATCAAAATTCATTGTTGGATTCAAGGAAAATAACCTTAGAAGAATTTATAGTGTTTGAATTGTTATTAGAAATAGATGCATTAGATAATAAGTTTGGCCCAATTTGGGCTCCTTTAGCACATCAAGCAAAAATAGAACCACTTGATTTATTTTCTGAGGTTAATGAAACACAATTATTCAAAGTTTTAACCTTGTGGCAACAATCGTTTGAATGGAGTTATTATTATCAGGTGTTACAAGCTATTAAATTAACAAATGAAGTAGATTCTATTAAATCAACTAAGATTCCATCATTTCAAGCTTTGTTTTGTATCGATGATAGAGAGTGTTCCTTTAGAAGGTATTTAGAGATGTTTGATTCCAATTGTGAAACTTTTGGTACTCCAGGTTTTTTTGGAGTTGAGTTTTATTTTCAACCTCAAAATGGTCAATTTTACACTAAAGTATGTCCAGCTCCAATGTCACCAAATCACATCATTAAAGAATCGAATGATATGAGTACAAATGAAAAAGACATGCATTTCAATAAAAACTCACATTCCTTATTTTTTGGGTGGTTAATATCGCAATCACTTGGTTTTTGGTCAGCCATTAAATTGGCTTTGAGTGTATTTAAGCCTTCTATGAGTCCTGCTACCAGTTATTCATTCAGGCACATGAATAAGTTGTCAGAATTAACGATTGAAAATATTGATAATCAAAAAACAATAGAGGGGTATCAAATTGGATTTAAACTGGAAGAAATGGCAATAAGAGTTGAAAATTTACTAAAAAGTATAGGTTTGGTAAAAGATTTTTCACCCATTATTTATACAATAGGACATGGTAGCACGAGTGTGAATAATACACATTATGCTGGATACGATTGCGGAGCATGTTCAGGAAGACCAGGTTCAGTTAATGCAAGGGTAATATCTTACATGTGTAATCATGTTCAAGTCAGAAAAATTCTAAGACAAAGAGGAATAGACATTCCATCAAGTACACAATTTGTTGGTGGTTTACGAGACACATCAAGAGACACCATCGTGTTTTATGATGTTGAAAAATTAAGTAATGAAAATAAACAATTTCATATTGAAAATGAGAAGAAATTTTTTAAAGCATCGGATTACAATGCAAAAGAAAGGTCGAGAAGATTTGATTCCATAAATTCAAAATTATCTGTTGAAAAAATACATGAGAAAGTAAAAATTAGGTCGGTGTCATTGTTTGAGCCAAGGCCAGAACTGAACCATGCAACTAATTCATTGTGCATAGTTGGTAGTAGGAAATTGACAAAACACTTGTTTTTAGATAGACGAGCATTTATGAATTCTTACGATTATAATATAGACCCCGATGGACATTATTTGACAGGAATTCTTAATGCTGTAGCTCCTGTGTGTGGAGGAATCAATTTAGAATATTACTTTTCGAGGGTAGATAACAACAAGTATGGTGCAGGGACTAAATTGGCTCATAATGTAATGGGTTTAATAGGGGTTGCAAATGGAATTGATGGGGATTTAAGGCCAGGATTGCCAAGTCAAATGATAGAATTACACGATCCAGTAAGATTGTTGGTAATAGTTGAACATTATCCAGAAGTAGTGGCTCAAGTAATTCAAAAAAATCAAAATACTTTTCAGTGGTTTAGCAATCATTGGATTAATTTGGTGGTGTTAGATCCTATAAAGAAAGAGTTTTTTAAGTTTGATAAAAATCAATTTATACCTTTTCAAATTATAGAGACAACTATTGATTCAATTACAGAAATAAATGATGTAATTACTACTACCAGCGATAATATTGATGTAAAAATTTTAAACTATAGCAACCATGAATAATTTGTTAAATTTTTTTATTTTGTTTCCAATTTTAGGGTTTTTAATCAATGTATTATCACCTCGTAAAAATGAGAAGTTCATTACATGGACTGCAATCACAACTGTTAGTTTGAATTTAGGGCTGTTTGTATTTTTTATTATTCAATGGGTAATAGGAGAGTTTAAATCCATTAATTTAAGAGAGGTTACTGTTATCAAATCGAAAGAATATGAATTTTTCATTGATTTATATTTTGATAAAATTACAGTGGTTTACTTGTTTGTCGGTACATTTTTAACTTTGTTAGTTACATTGTATAGCCGATTTTATATGCATAGAGAAAGTGGATTTAAACGCTTTTTTAATACCATCTTGTTCTTTTTTACTGGCTACAATGTGGTTATTTTATCTGGAAATTTTGAAACATTATTTATTGGTTGGGAAGTGTTAGGATTGGCATCTTTTTTATTGATAGCTTTTTATAGAGATAGGTATTTGCCAGTAAAGAATGCAAATAAAGTTTTTGCTGTGTATCGCATAGGAGATGTAGGATTGATTTTAGCCATGTGGGCTAGCCATCATTTATGGAAAGAAAACATAACATTTTTAAAATTGAATAATGAGGGCTTAGTTCATGAACATTTGATAGGTCATAGTTATATTGGAATATTTATTTCAGTGTGCATTTTCATAGCAGCAGCAGCCAAATCGGCTCAATTGCCATTTTCATCGTGGTTGCCCCGAGCTATGGAAGGCCCTACTCCTTCAAGTGCTATTTTTTATGGGTCGCTTTCTGTTCATCTTGGTGTTTTTTTATTGATGAGAACATTCCCTTTTTGGGAAAATCAATTGTTTGTAAGAGTTATCATTGTGTTAATGGGTTTATTTACTAGCATTATTGGGATGTTTATAGCACGAGTACAATCATCTGTAAAAAGTCAGATTGCCTATTCGTCTATTTCTCAAATTGGGCTTATTTTTATAGAGGTCGCTTTAGGTCTTGAGACATTAGCTTTAGTGCATTTTGCGGGTAATGCCTTTCTAAGAACATATCAATTATTGGTTTCACCATCTGTTGTTAGTTACTTAATTAGGGAGCAGTTTTTTAATTATCAACCCAGATTATCAACATTTGAAGACACATTTACAAAAAAAGTAGAATATTCATTGTATGTTTTAAGTTTAAAAGAATTCAATTTAGATTCAATCATGGATTATTTGGTATGGAAACCATTGAGAAAAATTGGTTCAATATTGAATTTTTTAACTTTAAATAAATTGATCATTGTGTTTATTCCTTCTTTTGTCATAGCTTATTTTACCTCATATTACAACGACAGTTTGCCAATTGATATTCATGAATATTTGCCAGGATTTTATTCTTTATTGGGATTGGTGATGATATTGAAGGCCTATTCGGAGAGAGTTTCGCCCATGTTAAGTTGGTTTCTACTTGTTTTAAATCATTTTTGGATAGCATTAGCAATATCATTTAATGAACATTTTAATTTGATAGAGTTAATTTTTTATATGAGTGGAGTTGTTGTTTTTGGAATATTAGGTTTTCTCGTGTTAAGAAGATTAAAACAGAAAGAAAAAAAATTCAATTTACAAGGGTTTTATGGTCATTCATACGAGCACCCACGATTGGCTTTTCTGTTTTTAATTTCATGTTTAGGAGTTATGGGCTTCCCAATATCATTTACTTTTATTGGAGTAGATTTAGTGTTCAGTCACATTCATGATAATCAGTTGTTTTTAGCTTTTTTTATAGCAACAAGTTATGTTGTTGGAGGAATTGCATGTATTAGATTGTATTCGAGGTTGTTTTTGGGAGTTCATTTTAAAACGTATCATGATACAGCATACAAATCGTCTTAAAAATGTATATTTGAAACAATGAATAAAAGGAAAATAATTTCTCACAGAGAATTTACATTTAAATTATTAAAGTATTTTTATTTTTTAGTGATTATCATTTTAATGTCTTTAACAATAGGAGTTATGGGATATAGATATTTTGCTGATTTAACTTGGATTGATAGTTTTTATAACGCCTCTATGATATTAACTGGTATGGGTCCTGCTAATCCAATGCCTAATAATTCCGCAAAAATATTTTCTTCAATTTATGCTGTATTTAGTGGTGTTGCTTTTTTAACCACCATAGCTATTTTTGTTACTCCAATTGTTCATCGATTGATGACCTTGTTACATATAGATGATATTGAATAGTTTGAGAATTGTTAATTGTTTCAATTAGAAAAAATAGTTTGAATTTTTTTGTTATATTTGCAAAGTTGAACAAAATCATTTCAATATGTTTAATAACAATATATGCTTTGACTACATCAGAGTTGCACCAGTTATTCAAACTGCCTAGTTTAGTTCAGCATTATTTTGATCATCAAATTTCAGAAAATAAAGTTACCATTTTAAGTTTTTTAATAGAACATTATTCAGACAATCCTATGGAAGATTCAAAACATCATGAATTACCATTTAAGTCACACGATGATTGTCAATCTCACAACATTGTAGTTTATCCTCCAAAAGATATTTCTTTCACCATGGAACCTAGGGGATGGTATTTGAAAAATTTAGATTCTTATCTTCCTGTCTTAAATTCATCTACACCATTGGCTTCCATATGGCAACCGCCTAAAAATTTAGCTTAATTTTTTAAATTTTAAAACACGCTGATGTTTTAGATTACTAATTTATTAGTTCAAGAAAACTAATTTCTTAAAAATTAACTAAAAAAATAAAATGAAATATAAAATAATAACAATATGGGCAATATTGGTCATGATGACAGTATATGCCTGCAAAAAAGAAGAAAAAAACGAAATAAAAATTTCTAAAAATGGCGAATTTGAAAGTCATAACATGGGGAAAAATTGCATGTCGTGTCATGTATCAGGGGGAAATGGAGAAGGTTGGTTCAAGGTTGCAGGAACAGTATATGATAGTTTGTTCAATCAAACGATTGCAAATGGAAAAGTAGAATTATATACTCAAGCCAATGCACAAGGTGATAAAGTATTGACAATAGAAATAGACGGAAATGGCAATTTTTATTCAACTGAAAATATAGACTTTAAACAAGGCTTATATCCAGTTGTAACATCACAAAGTGGTAAAAAGAAATTCATGGCTAGCTCTATCAGTCAAGGAGCATGTAACAGTTGTCACAATGTTAGTCAATCAAAAATTTGGGTAAATAAATAAGCATATGTTAAATCAAATAATTAGTTTTTCAATTAAAAACAAGCTTATTATAGGGCTTATGACAATGTTTTTGGTCGGATATGGACTTTACCAAACTACAAAATTGCCAATAGATGCAGTTCCTGATATTACCAACAATCAAGTACAAGTAATTACCACTGCACCATCATACGGAGCTTCAGATATTGAAAGGTTAATCACTTTTCCAATTGAACAAGCAAATAACAACATTTCAGGGCTAAAGGAGATACGAAGTTTTTCGAGGTTTGGATTGTCCTTAGTGACCATTGTTTTTGAAGACGATGTAGATGTGTATTGGGCTAGACAACAAGTAACAGAAAGGTTACAAAAGGTTCAAACAGAAATACCACAAGGAATTGGGACTCCCGAATTGGGGCCAGTTTCAACAGGATTAGGTGAAATATATCAATATGTTGTACGAGCAAAATCAGGGTATGAAAATAAATACAATGCTACTGAACTAAGAACCATACAAGATTGGATTGTAAGAAGACAATTGCTTGGTGTGAAAGGAGTTGCAGAAGTGAGTAGTTTTGGTGGAAAATTAAAACAATATGAAATAGCTATTAACACTGATAAATTAAAATCGTATAGTTTAAATATTAAAGATGTTTTTAATGCCATTGAAAGCAATAATCAAAATACTGGAGGTACATACATTGAAAAAGGACCAACAGTATTGTTTATTAGAACTGAGGGTTTGATTGAAAATATAGATGACATAAATCAAATTACTATAACTAAGTCTGATTTAGGATTGCCTATTTTATTAAGAGATATTGCCGAAGTAAGAGTGGGTTATGCCACGCGATATGGAGCCATGTGCTATAATGACAAAGGTGAAGTTTCTGGTGCAGTAGTGATGATGTTGAAAGGGGCAAATAGCAGTGAGGTGATAAAAAATGTTAAAGAAAGGGTGGAACAAATAAAAAAGAATTTACCAGAAGGAATAGTGCTTGAGCCATTTTTAGATAGAACAAAAATGGTGGATAATGCTATTACTACAGTTAAAACAAATTTAATGGAAGGAGCATTGATAGTGGTATTTATATTGGTGTTGTTTTTAGGTAATATAAGAGCAGGGTTTATAGTAGCTTCCATCATTCCATTGTCCATGTTATTTGCTATCATCATGATGAACTTATTTGGGGTAAGTGGAAATTTAATGAGTCTTGGAGCCCTTGATTTTGGACTGATTGTAGATGGAGCAGTCATCATTGTTGAAGCAGTGATGCATAAATTATATGTAGATAAAAATCAATTTCTAAATAAAGCTAATATAAACATTGATGATGCCGTTGAAAAATCTTCAAAAACCATGATGAATTCAGCAGTTTTTGGTCAAATAATCATTTTGATAGTGTATTTGCCTATTTTTACCTTGCAAGGAATAGAAGGTAAAATGTTTAAACCCATGGCTCAAACGGTAGCATTTGCTTTGTTAGGAGCATTTGTGTTATCACTAACATACATTCCAATGATGAGTTCGATTTTGCTTAAACATAAATCGAGTTTTAGGCATGGTTTTTCGGATAAAATGATGGATAAGTTAACTGTTAATTTCGAGAAAACTTTGAGCAAGCTATTGCAATTTCCCAAATTAGTAATAAGTTTAATTCTTGTTTTATTTACATCATCGATGGTGTTATTAACTCAATTAGGTGGAGAATTCATTCCAGAATTGGAAGAAGGTGATTTTGCATTAGAGACAAGGGTGTTAACTGGCAGTAATTTAAATGTAAGTATAGATGTTGTAGCTAAAGCTTATAAAGCTTTAAAGAGATTTCCTGAAGTTGAAAAAATTGTATCTAAAATAGGCAGTGGAGAGGTACCAACAGATCCAATGCCAATAGAAGCTCAAGATTTAATGATCATATTGAAAAATAAAAAAGATTGGATTACTGCAGATAATTTCAAAGATTTAGCAGATTCTATGAGTGTGGAATTGGCAAAAATTCCAGGGGTAGCATTTGATTTTCAATACCCAGTACAAATGAGATTTAATGAGTTAATGACAGGAGCCAAACAAGATGTTGTATGTAAAATTTTCGGAGAGAATTTAGATACTTTATCTAAGATAGCAAATCAAATAGGAGGAATAGTATCGAGTTTAAAAGGAGCGGAGACGCCTTATGTGGAAACAGTTACAGGAGTTCCTGAGATTGTAATTAGATACAAAAGAACTGCGTTGGCACAATACCATATTGATGTTAATGATGCAAATGATGTTGTAAATAGCGCTTTTGCTGGAATTAGTACTGGTAAGGTATTTGAGGGAGAAAGAAGATTTGATTTAGTGATAAAACTTGCTTCAGAAAACAGAAATAGCATTGAGGATATAAAAAATATTTTAATTGAAAATAAAGAAGGAAATCAATACCCATTGAATTTAATAGCCGATGTAGAAATAAAAGAAGGGCCAAATCAAATTCAAAGAGAGGATGCAAAGAGGAGAATCATTGTTGGATTTAATATAAAAACTGGAGATGTACAAACTATCGTTAACGATCTGAAAAGTAAAGTTGAAAAGCAATTGAAATTACCTTATGGATATTATGTCAATTATGGAGGTTCTTTTGAAAACTTAAATGAAGCTAAAAAAAGATTAAGTATTGCAGTGCCATTGTCGTTGGTTCTTATATTAATCTTGTTATATTTTGCTTTTAAATCCATAAGACAAGGATTGTTAGTGTACACAGCCATTCCATTGTCAGCTATGGGTGGAATCTATTTTTTAATTTTCAGAGGAATGCCTTTCAGTATCAGTGCAGGGGTTGGTTTTATTGCATTGTTTGGTGTTTCTGTTTTAAATGGAATTGTCATGATATCTGAGTTTAATCGGTTGAAAAAATCGGGATTAACTAGTTCGATAGATGTTGTTATTACTGGGGCAAAGTCAAGATTAAGGCCGGTATTAATGACAGCTTTAGTTGCAAGTTTAGGATTTTTGCCCATGGCGTTAAGTAATGGGGCTGGTGCTGAAGTTCAGAGGCCGTTGGCAACTGTAGTTATTGGAGGTTTGTTAACTGCTACATTTTTGACTTTGTATGTGCTACCAATTTTATATTTAATTTTTGAAAAAAAGGAGATCATAGAACATGAAAAATAAGTTAATTTTAATATTTGTCATTGTGATTTGTAAAAACTCAATGGCTCAACAATTTATTCAATTAAATTCGGCATTAGATTCCGCAATAAGAAATAATTTAGGGATAAAAAATTCGCAATTAATGATTGAATATCAAAGGGCTTTGTTAAAAAGTGGTTATGAGATGCCTAAATCAGTTATTAACTCAGAATTTGGTCAAATAAACAGTATTTATTTTGATAATAAATTTACAATTAATCAAAGTTTTTTGTTTCCTTCAATTTACAAAAACAATCGTAATGTGAATACGAGTAAATTAGAAATTGAAAAATTGAATTTAAATCAAAAGGACAAGGAGTTGAAACAACATGTGACAATTAAATTTTATGAAATAATTCAATTGCAATTATTAGAAAATTTATTGAATTACAGTGATTCAATATACAAAGAAGTGTATTCTAAAGCAAAAATAAGATACGATTTAGGAGAAAATAACTTGGTGGAATTAAAGAATACTGAAAACCAAAGAGAATTGATTTCGATGCAGTTATTGCAATTAAGGAATCAATTGAGTTTAGCTTTAATGGAATTTCAATTGATGATTAATTCAAATTCAATTTACGTTCCTAAGATTGAAAATCCAAAATTTCAATATTTAAATCAAGATAGTTCAAAGGTATTAGAACATCCAAAGATTAAAATTAAAATGAATGAAGCTAAATTGACAGAGCTTGAGTTGAAATTGGAGAAAAGCAAGCTTTATCCTGATTTTAATTTTGCTTACACAAACATGAGTATTCAAGGAAATGGGGCAGATAATGTTTATTACAGCAGAAGTGATAGATTTCAATCGGGGCAAGTTGGAATTAGTATTCCATTGTTTTATGGTGCACAGAAATCGATCATTAATTCAATGAAAATTAAAGAAAAAATCAGTGTAAATGAATTGAATTTTGAAAAGAAAAAACTAGAAAACGAATTCATGAAAAATAAACAAAACATTGCTGTTCTATCAGAAGAATTAAAACAATATGAAGACATTTTATTGATTAATTCAAAGAAGATAATACAGTCTGTAACTTTGCAGTATTTAAAAGGAGAAATTGATTATTTCCAATGGTCGGTATGGGTTAATCAAAACATTTCAATACAGAGCGATTACTACCATAAATTGAAAATATACAATGATGAAGCAATTCGCTTTCATTATTTAATCAACTAATAAGACTATGGAACAACATAAATTTTCGGCAATAACGACCCAAAAAATACTTGTAATAGTATCCGTAGTTTTGTTTTTAATGAAATTGATAGCATGGTACTTAACATCTTCTGTTTCGATTCTTACTGATGCTTTAGAGAGTACTGTAAATGTGCTTGCAGGATTCATTGGATTATACAGTCTGATTTTATCTTCAAAGCCAAAAGACAAAGAACATCCTTACGGGCATGGGAAAGTTGAATTTATTTCATCTGCATTTGAAGGGGTATTGATATCCATTGCTGGATTAATCATTATTTATGAAGCTATAAGCAATTTAAAACACCCACATCAGATTCAAAAACTGGATATAGGGTTAATACTAGTGAGTGTTTCTGGTGTCGTAAATTACATAGTGGGATTGTATTGCGTTAAAAAAGGGAAAAATGAGAATTCGCCAGTATTAATAGGCGGAGGGAAGCATTTGATAACAGATACTTATTCTACTTTAGGGATTATTTTAGGAATTTTATTGATGATGTTCACTGACTTGATATGGATAGACAGTATTGTGGCTATCCTGTTTGCATTTGTTATTTTGTTTACAGGCTATAAAATCATCAGAAAATCAATAGCTGGCATGATGGATGAAGCAGATGATGAAATAATAACTGAAATAAAAAATGTATTGAATGAACACCGTGAAACATTGTGGATAGATATACATAACATGAGGATTATCAACTATTCTGGGTTTTATCATATTGATTGCCATTTAACAATACCATTTTATTATACCATCATAGAAGGGCATCAAATTTCAGAAAATCTCTCTAAAATTCTCATTGATCATTTTAAGGGAAGAGCAGAGTTTTTTATTCACATAGATGCATGCATGAATTATCAATGCAATTTGTGTCAAATAGAGAATTGTATAGAGCGGAAAAGTGAGTTTTCGCAAAAAGTAATATGGACAAATGAAAATTTAATTACAAACAACAAACATCAAATTAATTTAATATGAAACAATTTAAAAAAATTATAGGTATATTTATCTGTATAACCATTATAAATTCCTGTCAAGGGAATAAAGAAAATACAACATTAAAAAAGGAACAAAGTAATGAAGAATTAAAATTAGAATTAACGGAAGCTCAATTTAAAAACACAAAAATAACGACTGGTGAAATGGATTTAATGCCAATGTCAACAGTAATAAAGTTAAATGGGATAATTGATGTGCCTCCTCAAAACATGGTATCTATCAGCATGCCATTAGGAGGGTATTTAAAACATACTAGTTTATTACCAGGAATGCATGTCAAAAAAGGGGAATTGATTGCTGTTATGGAAGATCAACAATACATACAATTGCAAGAAGATTATTTAAAAACAAAAATTAAATTGCAATTTGCTGAGCAAGAATACCTAAGACAAAAGGAATTGAATGTTTCTAAAGCAAGCAGCGATAAGACATATCAATTGGCAGAATCGGAATATAATTCTTTGAAAATTAGTTTTAAGTCTTATACTGAAAAATTAAAGTTAATCAATATCAATCCAAATGGCCTGAGTGAAAATTCAATATCAAAAAACATTTCAATTTATTCGCCTATTAATGGATACGTAGCTAAAGTAAATGTAAACATTGGAAAATATTTAAGCCCTACTGATGTGATGTTTGAATTAGTAAATCCTGAGGATATTCATTTGAATTTGATGTTGCATGAAAAAGATTTGAATTCTATTAAAATTGGTCAGAAATTAACTGCATATAACAACAGTCAATTAGATAAAAAATATAAATGTCATATCATATTGATCAGTAAAAATTTAAAAATGGATAACACCATTGAAGTTCATTGCCATTTTGAGCAATACGATAAGAATTTATTGCCTGGTATGTACATGAATGCTGAAATTGAAAGTGATAAAATTGAAAAAAACACTTTGCCGGAATCATCTATAGTTGAATTTGAAGGCAAGTCTTATGTTTTTGAAGAATATTTGCCTTTTAAATATCAGATTGTTGAAGTTCAAAAAGGTGTAGTTCAAAATGGATTTATAGAAATAGTTAATCACCAACAATTATTGAAGAAAAAGATTGTATTAACAGATGCTTATACTTTATTGATGATGATGAAAAATATTGAAGAAGAATAATTAATTTTTCAATTAATAGGTATTTATACTTTTTTCGGTTTAAAAAGTTTATAATAATTAGCCTTGAATTATGCTTTTTGGTTACCTTGTAATCTGAGTTTATTATTTGTGAAAACAAAGTAAGAATAGAGGAAAAAAAGAAAATAGGGAAGTCGTTTTTATTTTTCTGAGAAAAGGACTAAATTTGACGGGACAAAAAATGTCAATATTTTATGTTAAAAGACACAATTAAAACTGCAAGATTAGCCAAGGGTTTAAAAATTAAAGATTTGTCTATGGTATTAAACATTGATTCAGCTTTAATTAGCAAATGGGAGGGAGGCATTAGAAAACCAACTAAAGAACAAATCATTAAATTATCTGATGCCTTAGAAATGGATTTGAATACACTTTTAATTGAATGGATGAGCGAATTAATTCTTTATGAAATTGGGGATGATCTATTGGCCTTACAAGCTTTAAAAGTAGCCGAAGAGAAAATAAAATACAACAACCTTAAAACAAATGTTAAGTTGCCCAAAAGCCTTAATAAAAAGTTGGACTTATTAGATAAATATAAGATGCAATTAAATGAGGTAAGGCATATGAACAGCGATAAAATTGTTCAAGCATTGGAATTGGAATACACCTATGACAGCAATAAGATTGAGGGAAATACTTTAACCTTAAATGAAACTAATTTAGTAATCAATGAGGGTATCACCATTTCTGGAAAAAGCATTAGGGAGCATTTAGAGGCAATTAATCATCAAGATGCTATACTGTATTTAAAAGATTTAATCAATAAACATTCAATTATCAGGGAATCGGATGTGTTACAATTACATTATTTAATTTTAAAAGGCATAGACAATGAGAATGCAGGAAGATACAGGAAAGTACAAGTGATGATTAAAGGTAGCAGACACATGCCTCCTCAACCATATTTAGTTCCAAAACAAATGGAAGATTTAATGATTTGGTATCAATTAAATCACAAAAAAATTCATCCAGTATTGTTGGCAGCGGAATTTAGTGAAAGGTTTGTTACCATTCACCCATTTATAGATGGAAATGGCAGAACTTCTCGTTTATTGATGAACTTAATATTGCTCAAAAATAGCTATGTGATTGCAAACATTAAAGGGGATAATAAATCAAGATTAAATTATTACAATGCTCTTGAATCAGTTCAAGTTGATCAAGATAAAAATGCTTTTTATGAGTTTATCATCAATTCTGCAACAGATTCCATAAAAAGATACATTGATATCTTGACTAAATAAGTTACATTTTTATGTTTTCTAATTTGATTTCAATGGATTCTTTATTGAAAAATATATAATTCATTTCGGTGAATCCATACAACTCATTGAAATAATAAGTAACTTTATTGTTTCCGAGTTTGTTATGGATTCCTTCTGAACTAATTTCCCAACATTTTACTTCGCCAAAATTGTATTTTTTTTGAACAACATTTGAAATTCTATATTTTGAAAATACTGTCCCTTCAAAAGAACCAAATGCTTTGTAAATATATAAAGTAGATTCCCAATTTGAGTTTAAGAAAACTGGAAATTTTAATTCAGGAAAAGGGGCAATTTCTGTAAGAATGTATTGATTTTGTCGAATTGGGTGCATCCAAATTTTATCTGAATTTTCAATGACCCCTTCTTGGTATATACGGACCCATTTTTTGTTTTTGCCATTAAGGGGGTTAGATGCCAATTTTAGAGAGTCATGTTTACTAAAATCTAAAAAAATATTAACTAAAGTTTGTTTTACATCGTAAGTCCATAGTGTTGAAGTAGGTTTGATTGTGATTTTTTCAATGCTTTTTGTTTGTCCAAAGCTGTCTTTATAAATAGCCTGGTATTGATATGTTCTACTTGAATCCCAATAGTTTTGATTGTTGTAATAAAACGTATCATTTTGAGCATAACACAAATTATTTATCATCAATAACGCCACTAATAAACTTGAATAAACGTTCATTGTTTTAATTGATTTAAATACATTTTGACAACATTAGACATGCCAAATTCAAGGGCGTCACAGATTAAAGCATGACCAATGCTTACTTCTTTTAAATTTGGAATGTGTTGGCTAAAATATTTAAGGTTATTTAAATCCAAATCGTGACCAGCATTTAAATCTAAATTTAATAGATTTGCTTCATTTGCTGTTTTAATGTAATTATCAATTGCCATTTCTTTATCTAAAGGATAGTTTTTAGCATAATATTCTGTATATAATTCAATTCTATCTGCTCCAGTTTCTTTAGCATATTTAACCATTTCAATATCTGGATTTAAAAAAATACTTGTTCTGATGTTTTCGTTTTTAAATGATTTAATGACCTTTTTTAAAAAATTTAAATGAGTTTTACAATCCCATCCATTGTTGCTTGTCAATACATCTGGAGCATCTGGAACTAAAGTTACTTGTTCAGGTTTTACCTTTAGTACAAGTTCAATAAATTCATTGCTTGGATAACCCTCTATATTGAATTCAGTTGTTACTACTTTTTTTAATTCATAGACATCAGATAATTTGATGTGCCTTTCATCAGGACGAGGGTGAATAGTGATGCCATGAGCACCCCATTTTTGAATTTTAATAGCATAATCGATTAGGTTTGGATTATTTCCTCCTCTTGCATTTCTTAAAGTAGCTAATTTGTTGATGTTTACACTTAGTTTTGTCATGTTAAAAAGTCCATTTTATTTGTGTTTTCAATTCGGTGATGTAATTGTTTTTAATTGTATCGTAATTGCTTCCAATCTGATTGATATTTTTGTAGTTGGTATGAGCTATTCTCACCCATAAATCAAAATTTTTAAAACATTTAATTTTACCCATTAGATAATATCTTTGACCTATATTTTGAAACAAAGGTACTGAATAAGAATACAACACATCGTTTTCGTATGCATAAATTCTTGCGTCATATTCATCAACATTAAAAACCATCCAACGAGCGATTAGTTTTATTTTTTTTGAAAAATTAACTTTAATGTCTTGGAACAAGGAATAACCTCTGACATTTCCCTTGAATTTTTCATTGAATTGCACGATTTCTAATCTGTTTTGAACACTGATTTTTTCATTTAAATTGCTTGAAATATTAAACCTAAGGCTTTGTCTTTGGTTAGTTATTATTGGGTCATAAATACTAGTTTCACTTTTGTTTTTTTGTTTTTCTTCATTTTTATATCTGATATACCATTGAAAACTTTTTCTTTTATTGTATTGCCATTCTATTAATAAATCCTTACCAGTAGAAGGAGCATTCACCAAATATCTCAACCATGGAAATTGATAATGGTCAAAGTAGGCATTGATTTTATGGTTTTTAATTGGTTGAATGCAAATGCCCATATAAATGCCATTTTCGTTGCTATTTCTTGATGATTCACCGAATGCATTAGAGGAAATTGGTGTCGCTTTTTTGTTGTAATTTCTGTACAAAATTGAAATATCAATTTCTTTGCTAATAGAAGCTATAATTCCAGAAATTCCTGACAATGAATTTGGGATTTGGAAATAAGTTAATTCTCCAAAAAACAAAACATTTTTTATTGTGTAATTAAAATTAAGACCATGGTTAATAAATGCTTTGCCATTGGGATAATATAGTTGATATGGCTTTGAGCTATCAATGGTTTTATTGATATTGTATTTCGTGTAAACTGATGTTATACCAAAGGAAAATAAGTTTTTTCTATAATTAATATTTGCTCCAGTGGTAAAAGCTTCTATGTTATCTTTACCATTCAATTCAGTTTGGTTTCTGTATAACCCTGTATTGGCTAAGGATGAAAAACCTGAATTATACAAACTGTCCATCATTTGGTTTGCATTCATTTTTTTATTTGATAAAAACAACGTAGAATTCACATGTTTATTCCAAACATTTTGAATTGCTATTCCTCTCAAAAAATTGTTTTCATTTAGACCTCTGTATGCTTTGATTCCATCATTAAATCTACAAATATTGATTGAATTAGGGGATTTGCCAAATGCCATTCCATTTGAAAAAGTGAGTCCTTGTCCAAAATTAGCTTGAAAATCGCCAATGATCAATTGTTTTATTTTTTTATAGTTATTTAAAACCAGATTACTTGAAATGAAAACACCATTTAAGTTAAATTGTTCACCTGCATCTTTTTCAGCATTCAATGACAATTGCCAATAATCATTTAGTCGCGCTTTGTAACGAATTAGGACTCTTTCAGGGCTTCCTTTGAATGAATTAATATTAGAATCAGGTAAATTATAACCAATAGATTTTGGGAATTTTCTTTGTGATAGGATTAAAAGTTCATGGTTTAATTCATGATTTGATTTTGAAAATAAATGAGAAAAATGTTCGTTTTTTATGACCGTAACAAAAGGCAGAATTGCATGGATGTATTCTAAACTAAAACCTTCAATTGTTTGTAATTCATAAATGGATTTTAGGTCGCCATATTGTTTTCTGTGAAACAATAAATTGTCAATTAACATTGGTGTTATCAATGGGATTTTATTTAATTCAGTAAAATCATTATCATTTAAATTGACAGGGTGATTGATGAGCTGCTCAAGTTGAAAATGTAATTCGCTATAATCACTTATACTTTCGGTATTTTCAATGTATTTTTCTAGTAGAATAATGTTGTCTTCATTTTGTGCATTTAAATAGGGGCAAATAATAAATAGCAATAAAATGACACTAAAGTTCTTTGCCCATTTCATATGAATATGTAAAATTATTAACTACTCCAAGTCTAGGATGAACAGAAGATGCCAAGTCTATATTTGATCTTTCTTTGAATTTAAATCCAATTCCAAATGAAAACATAGGGTTGTAAACGGAGACACCAACTCGAAAAAAGAACTGTTTTTTATAAATGTAATTAGCTCCAAATTTTACATCGATGATGTTCTGAAACATGTAAGATTCTATATTTAAATTGAATACATCATTTGGTTTGTATTGAATTCCAAAGCTGTATTCTTCGTTGTTAAAACTTGTAACTAATTGTTGGTTGTAATTATTTAATGGATTGTAAACATGCAAAGCCATTTTCAAGGACTTACTTAAATTAATCATCATGCCACCATGTATTTTTATCAAATTGTTTCTACCGTAATTACTTACATTTAGACTTTCATAATCTGCACCAATACCAAAAGAAAATTGTTTATTGATTTGAATTGCAGAACTCATTCCAATTGTTTGAATGTTGTAATTGTTAGATCCAAAATGTTGAAAATGTAAGCCAAAACCAAATTGTTTAATTGGTACTGCTAATGAGATTAAACCTGAGCTTAATTCTTTTAATAAATAGTTGTTTTGAACTGAAATGCCTATTTGTTTTCTTTTCAAATAGGGGATAGTATAAGGATTTCTTTTGCCAGAAAATGCATTTTCTTGAAACAAATAGGAGTTGCCCATAGAAAGATTTTCTGCACCTAATTGCAATAAGTCATTTTGGGCAAATACATTTATATCGACCCAAATTAAAGTAATTAATAGTAAAGATTTAAACCGAACCACAATTACACAAAAATAATAAAGTATAGAATTAAAAAAAATAAAAAGTGTTGATTTTCAGAAATTTTAAACTTAAAATCGAATAGAATGAAGTTTGTAAAGAAATTGAGATATTAACAAAATGCTTTTTTAAAAAGATATTGAAATTATTTTTTAAATTTGTTAGGTGAAAATTGTTGGATTGACAGGGATGAGTGGTTCTGGGAAAACGTATGTTTTAAACCAAATCAAGGAACAAATGGGTTCAATGGTTTCGGTATTATCAATAGATAATTATTACAAAAAAATTGAAGAACAAGAAAAGGACATCAATGGAGTTGAAAATTTTGATTTACCATCTGCTATAGATCATTTAAAACTAATTAAAGACATTCTGCATTTAAAGAATGGCAATACATTGGTATTCCCCATTTACCAATTTAATAATCCCACTAAAGGTGTTGAATACATGAACTTAGAGCCAAAGCCTTTATTGATTGTTGAAGGAATTTTTGCATGTTATTATCCTGAATTAAATGAGCTGGTAGATTATTCTGTTTTTATAGATGCTGAAATTAATTTAACCTATAAAAGGCGAATTCAAAGGGATATTACTGATAGAAATTTAACTGTTGAAATGGTTGCATATCAATGGAATAATCATGTGTTGCCAAGTTATGAAAAATACATATTGCCATTTAAATCTAAAGTTGATTTTGTTTTTGTAAACGATGGTAACAACAAAAATTCAATAAAAGATTTGATTAAATCATTAAACCAATTAATTTTGAAGCATGATTAATGCACGTTTTGCTGTTATAGGATTAGGCAGATTTGGGAGTAAAATTGTTAGACAACTATCTCGAAGAGGCGCTGAAGTAGTAGCTCTTGACGAGAATTTAGACAAGGTAGATTTATTAAAAGATGAAGTAGCTCACTCTGTTTGCGCTGATGCTACCGACTTAAAAGTGTTAAGAAATCTTAAAATAGATGAAATGGATGCAGTGGTTGTTGCCATAGGCGAGAATTTTGAATCGCTAATGCTCAGTGTAGTGAATTTAATGGAGCTTAAAGTGAAAAGAATTATTGCTAGAGCTGGAAGTGCTCATCAAAAAATGATATTGGAAAAGCTAGGTGTAGTAGAAATTCTTTCACCCGAAGAAGAAGTAGGTATTTTGGTGGCTGAGAGATTAATACATCCTAGTGTGAAGACCGTGTTGCAATTACCAGATGGTTTTGAGATAGCTGAAATAATTGCTCCTAAAGGGGTGTTAAACAAAACTGTAAAAGAAATAGAGTTTGAAGTAAAATACAATTTGAGTTTAATTACTGTCAAAAGAATCTACGATGTAGATAAAAAAGGCAGTATTGATAAGGAAAGGCATTTATTAGGGGTAGTTCAACCAACTACTGCCATTTATGAAAATGACGAAATCATTGTTCTAGGAAAAGAAATAGACATTGAAAGATTTATTCAATTAAATAAATAGAGTTTATTGAAGTAAGTCAGGATTCTTTTTTAAGATTCTGTCCATAAAAATACTATCTTGTATATGTTTTGGCAAATCTATAGTTTCTAAAATTAATTTAATTTCTTCGTTTCTTTCGTTGTTTGGGTATTTTTCTAAAAATTTATTGTATAAAATTTTACACTTATTTTTTTCATCAATCATTTGGTAAATATTAGCGGCTCTGAACATAGCTTCGGTAGATAAGGAGCTATCGGGATATGTTTCGGTAATGTTTACATACAATTTAGCGCCATCATTGAATTTTTGTTGTTTTACTTGCAATTCAGCGGCTTTGAATAAATAGTTGATGGCAAATTTATCATCTTTGAATTTTTCAGCAAATTGGATGTATGTATGTATTAAAGAGTCACTGTTGGCGTAGTTTTTATCAGATTCTAAGTTTTTAATGTTTTGAATCCATTTGGATTTATTGTCAGTACAAGAGAATAAAAAGAGAGCAAGGCTAAAAAATACAATTTTTTTCATGTTACAAATTTATATAAATATTTTTTAAGTTTTTAGTTAGTTGTTGCTCACACTTGTCGCCATTAAGTAACCTTTGATAAAATCATCAATGTATCCATCCATCACTGCTTGTACATTGCTAGTTTCTACACCAGTTCTTACATCTTTCACTAATTTATAAGGATGAAATACATAGTTCCTGATTTGAGAACCCCATTCTATTTTCATTTTACTGGCTTCAATGGCATCTTTAGCTTCATTTCTTTTACGAAGTTCCATTTCATACAATTGAGACTTTAGCATTTGCATTGCCAATTCTCTGTTTTCATTTTGTGATCTGGCTTTTTGACACACTACTACAATGCCTGTTGGTTTATGAGTTAATTGAACTTTAGTTTCAACTTTGTTTACATTCTGACCACCAGCTCCGCCACTTCGGCTAGTTTGGAGTTCAACATCAGCAGGATTGATTTCTATAACAATGTCTTCGTCTATCATAGGATAGGTGTAAACACTGGCAAAAGAGGTATGTCTTCGGGCATTGCTATCAAATGGAGAAATCCTAACCATGCGATGAACTCCGCTTTCACCTTTTAAAAAACCATAAGGGAAATTGCCTTCATATTCAAGTGTGATGGATTTAATGCCAGCTACATCACCATATTGTTTGTCTATTTCAGTGATTTTGTAACCGTTTTTTTCACCCCACATGATGTACATTCTGGATAGCATTTCTGCCCAATCACAACTTTCTGTACCACCTGCACCACTGTTGATAGTTAATATGGCTCCTAAGCGATCTTCCTCGCTTCGCAGCATGTTTTTCATTTCTATATCTTCGATTTCAGCAAGGGTCTTTTTGTATGCCTCATCCAAGTCGTCTTCGGTTATTTCATCAGCATCGCAAAATTCTTTCAGAACCTCTAAATCGTTTAAACTTGATTCCATACTGGAGAAAGCATCGGTCCAGTATTTTTTTTCTTTAATTTTTTTAAGGTGTTTTTCAGCTTTTTTTGAGTCATCCCAGAAAGTTGGGTCAAGGGTTTGTGACTCTTCATCTGCTATTAAAGCTAATTTTTGTTCGATGTCAAAGATACCTCCTCAAAGCCTCTACTCGGCCTCTTAAATCTTTTAATTGATCGTTGTTCATTTTGCAAATATAGTGTAAATGTAGTTAAATCATTAATTGCTTAAAATTATCTAGCATTCATTTCCAATATTTTTATTATTAAGTTGGTGGCTTTAATCATGCTTTCGAGAGGAACATATTCGTATTTCCCATGAAAATTATGACCACCTGCAAATAGATTAGGACAAGGCAATCCCATGTATGAAAGTCGGCATCCATCGGTTCCACCTCTTATTGGTTTTATTAGGGGTTTTATTCCTAATTCTTTCATTGCACTTTCAGCTAAATCCACAATGTGTTTTACAGGTTCTACTTTTTCCTTCATGTTGTAATATTGATCATTCATGGAAAGTTCAGCTATGTTTTCACCATATTGTTTTTTAAATTGTTTATTGATTTTATCTATTAAAGATTGAATTTGATTTTTCCTTTTTTCAAAGTTCTTTTTATCAAAATCTCTGATGATTAAATCAACTTTTGTTTCTTCAATTCCACCTTGTACGCTCATCACATGAAAAAAACCTTCGTATTTGCTTGTTTCTTGAGGAATTTCTTTGGCAGGCAAAGATTGTATGAATTGATTAGCAATTAGCAATGAATTGATCATGGTACCTTTTGCATAGCCGGGGTGAACGCTTTTGCCTTTAAATACAATTTTAGCACCAGCGGCATTGAAATTTTCGTATTCGAGCTCGCCTACTTCGCTTCCATCCATTGTGTAAGCCCAGTCTGCACCAAATTTTTTAACATCAAATAAATCTGCACCTCTTCCAATTTCTTCATCCGGGGTGAAACAAATTTTAACAGTACCATGTTTAATGCTAGGATTTTGAATTAAATGCTCCATGGCAGAAACGATTTCGGTAATTCCTGCTTTATCGTCTGCGCCTAACAAAGTGTTACCATCTGTGGTGATTAGGGTTTGACCTTTGTACATCAACAAATCTTTAAAATATTTAGGAGATAGAATGATGTTTTTTTTCTTGTTTAACACAATGTCACCGCCATTGTAATTTTTAACTATTTGAGGTTTGACATTGGCACCAGTAAAATCTGGAGAAGTATCGAAATGAGAGATGAAACCAATGGTAGGAACTTTCTTTTTGATGTTGCTAGGCAAGGTAGCCATTACATAACCATTTTTATCTATAGAGACATCCGATAGTCCAATTTGTTTTAGTTCATTGAATAATTTTTTGGCTAGAACAAGTTGTTTTTTTGTACTAGGAGTTGTCGTTGAATTTGGGTCTGATTCAGTATCAATGGTCACGTAGCTGATGAATCTATTGAGAATGTTTTGCATTGTAAAAATATTGAGAGCAAAAATATAAAAATAAAGTTAATAGTTTTGGTAATTGTTATAAGCAATAAAATTAAAATTGTCATAAATTATATTAATAGCACAATTCTATAAAAACAGAATTAAATTAGTCTATTGTTTTTCTAAATTTTATCTTTAAAGTTTTTACTAAATTAATTGAAATACTAATATTTTATAAAGTATAGATTATAAGCGAATTAAGAATAATTTGATAGGTTTAATATTAATAAACTTGTTTTTACAATTTTTACTTTCTAAGTTTGAAATAACAATACTATGAAAACGAAAATTAACTTAATCATGCTTTTATTTGTGATGTATTTCAATGCAAATGCTCAAGCACCAAATGGATTTAATTATCAAGCAGTTGTTCGAAATTCATCTGGACAACCAATATTAAATCAAACAGTTTCAATTAGGTTTACAATTCATGAATCTACTCCTACAGGTTCAGTTATCTTTCAAGAAACACAATCAAAAACCACAAATAGTTTAGGGCTATTTTCAACCATTGTTGGTACTGGTACATTGGTGTCTGGGGCTTATCCATCAGTAGCACAACTTGCTATAGGAGTAAAATATTTTCAAGTTGAAATAGATCCAACTGGTTCAACAAATTATTTAGACATGGGTACTACACAAATAGTTAGTGTAATGTACAGTAATTATGCAAATAATGCTGGGAATGCAACCAACTTAAGCAGCTCTGCTACAATCAATCCCAATCAAATTACTAATGCTGGGGCTGACAAAAATCAAGTTTTAAAATACGATGGTAGCAATTGGATTCCTGCTAATGATTTGGGAGATGATTGGGGTACGCAAGTTGTTAAAACGGATGTAACTCTCTCAGGTGATGGAACTGGTTCTACACCATTAGGCATTGCACAAAATGGTGCGGCTAAAGGCGATGTATTAAAATGGAATCTTACGGGGGGATGGGTTCCTGCTGCTGACGACAACAATATTTATACAGGAGGTACTGGTATTACTATAGGTTCTGGCAATGTGATAAATTCAAATTGGACTTCAGGCAGTAACGGAATTTATAATAACAATTCCAACGGAGTGGGTATTGGAACAAGTTCGCCCAATACAGCTTCAAAACTACATGTATTTGGGGTTGGTAGTATTAATAACAATCTTGCTCCAGTTTATCAAGCAGGTGTTTACATTGACAGTGCAAGTTCCAGTCAATCTTATTCAGGTTTGTATGCAGAAGGTGGCTGGCGTGGTGTATTTGGTCACAATAAAGGTAGTCGTAATGGTGTTCAGGCTATTGGTGTATTTGGCTTGTCTGAGGGTGCTAAATATACAATAGGTTATGGTGTATTAGGTAATGGATTTGGAACAGGCCCAAACAATTATGGTGTATATGGTCAAGCTGCAAATGGAACATCTAACAATATCGGTGTTTATGGTGTATCTACCAGCAGTTCATCGTCACTCAGAATTGGTGTATATGGTGCTGGTTATTCTACTGGAATGTATGGAACTTCTAACGGTGTAGGATATTCTTTTGTAAGCCAATTAAGTGGCTTAACTCCAGGTATTGTAGGTCAAGTTCGCACAGTTGTTTCAAATCGCCCTGTAGGGGTGTTAGCACATGTAGCAAACAAAACAGCTTTTGGTCAAACTGGGTTATTAGCTTATGCTGATTCAAATTCAAATAATTATGGATTAGAAGCTTATACAGGTCACAGCACTTCAAGTGGTTATGGCGTGTATGCCGCTTCTTCTGGTTCAGGGACTAACTATGCTGGGTATTTTTCTGGACTTTTATATGCCACAAACGCAAGTTCAAGTATCAAAGCATTTAAAATTGATCACCCTCTTGACCCAACAAATAAATATTTATACCATTCCTCTATTGAAAGTCCTGACATGATGAACATTTATAACGGGAACATCATAACAGATATGAATGGTGAAGCCACAATTACTTTACCAGCCTATTTTAATGCATTAAACAAAGATTTTAAATATCAATTAACATGTATTGGACAATTTGCACAAGCCATTGTTTTGGAAGAAATTGGGGTAACCAATCAATTTAAAATTAAAACTGATAAGCCTAATGTTAAAGTGAGTTGGCAAGTTTCAGGTATTAGAAATGATGCAGTAGCTAATCTTTATCGCATTCAAGCTGAAGTAGAAAAACCTAATTCCGAAAAAGGATTTTATTTAACTCCAGAGGCCTATGGATTTGGACCTGAGAAAAATGCAGCTTGGTACAACAGTTCACAGAACAAAAATAGAGTAATAATTACAACTCCAGCTACCACACCAGTTGAGCCTGTTCAATTGATACCTTTAAAAAACTAAGTTTATGAGAAAAATAATAATAATTTTTATCATTCTCGGAGCATACTTCTCGATTAATGCACAAAGCATTGAAAGAAGTGTAATTTCTTCAGGTGGACTAAGTTTCAACAACTCTAATTATTCTATTGATTGGACTTTTGGAGAAACTTCTGTTAGTACTGCCAGTGGAGGTAGTACTTTGCTTACTCAAGGTTTTAATCAGTATTATACAAACTCTATCAATCTTATTAATGTAATTGATATCCAAGGATTAAAAAGTTTTCCAAATCCTACTAATGATGTTGTTTCTTTTTTCATCGAAAATAATAATAGCATTGCTTTAATTAAATTGTATGATGTCAGTGGAAAATTGTTAATTAGCCAAGATTGGAATACCACCGAAATATTGACTATAGACTTAGCCAGTTATGCTTCTGGAATTTATCATTTTCAGATAATCATAGAAGGAAAAACGAATGCTATTAAAGTAAGTAAAATTTAATTTAAACCTAAAGCAATTTATTGTTTGCTTTTAAAGAAGTTTAATGATTTATCTTGTTTGAGCCTTTATATAAATTTTTTCAGGTTTTTCTAATATCTTTGACCCCTTTATGTCAGTTAGCCCAGTAAAACCAATCAAAAGAGTTACAGTTCATACTCTTGAAGAGATGAAAGAAAGAAAAGAGAAAATAAGCATGCTTACTGCTTATGACTTTTCTTTAGCGCGTATAGTTGATGATGCTAACATCGATGTCATATTAGTAGGAGATAGTGCTAGCAATGTGATGGCAGGTCATGAAACTACCTTGCCTATCACTCTCGACCAAATGATTTACCACGCCACTTCTGTAATCAAAGCTGTTCAAAGAGCTTTGGTAGTAGTAGATTTGCCATTTGGTTCTTATCAAGGCAATAGCAAAGAAGCCCTAGCAAGCAGCATCAGAATCATGAAAGAAAGTGGTGCTCATGCCATCAAATTGGAGGGAGGAGAAGAAGTAATAGAGAGTGTAAAAAGAATAATCAGTGCTGGTGTTCCTGTTATGGGGCATTTGGGATTAACTCCTCAAAGCATTTATAAATTTGGTACTTATGCAGTGAGAGCTGTGGAGCAAAAAGAAGCAGATAAATTGATACAAGATGCTAAATTGTTACAAGATGCAGGATGTTTCGCCTTAGTGCTTGAGAAAATACCTGCTGAATTAGCAAGTAAAGTGGCCGAAATGTTAAAAATACCTGTGATAGGAATTGGAGCTGGAGCAGGGGTAGATGGCCAAGTATTGGTATTGCATGACATGTTGGGTATCAATAAAGATTTTTCACCAAGATTCATGAGAAGATACCTGAATTTATATGATCAAATAAAAGGAAGCATAGAACATTACATTAAAGATGTCAAATCATTGGACTTCCCCAACGAAAAGGAGCAGTATTAATTCAATCAATTTAAAAGGATAATTTTTGGTGCTGGCTTATCTAAACCTCTACTGCCTTCTTCACCCCATGTCCCTTTTTTACCATTGTAACCACCAAATAATATGCTAATAAAAGTCGGTTTTTCGGGTGAATCTCCACTGCCTTTTCTACCTCTATCTCCTCCCATGCCAGGTTCTCCACCTAAACTTTTAAATTGAGCATTTTTTAACACATAAGGCAAGGTAATTGAATCGGTAATCAATGTGATTTCACCTCCGTTTCCACCATTTCCTCCATTGCCACCATTCCCTGCATTTCCGCCTATTGCAAATTCTGTACTGCACGATTGACAACAGCGTTTGTAAGCATCGCCTCCATTTCCTCCATTGCCACCATTTCCACCCTTACCGCCTTGTGATATAAATACAACTTGGTGTTGGTATGCATTTGCTACAAAGGTTTCTTTGAAAATGTCGTTTTCATATACCGTGTATTGTATCAATTTAAGGGTATCTAGTAAAAGTAATTCTGCTTGAATTCTTAGATGCTTGCCATCAGATCCATTTTTTCCATTTTCGCCATTGCCACCTTTGCCACCCGTCTCACCATTGTATCCCTTTTGGCCATCTCTTCCACTTTGTCCATTAAAACCCCAAATGGATGTTGAGAGAACTTCTTTGTTTATTTTGTAGTCTATATTGATGGAATTGCTAGAAAGGAGTTTGTTGTTTTTTTTATGTTTCACTAGAACATTGAATTTTTCAGTGATAATGCCGCCTTTGTTTGGAATAGTTACTTTGTAGGCATTTGTTAGTTTACCATTATAATAAAAATCGAATTGGCTGGTGTCTAATCCAGCAAAGCTTTTGTTGGGGTTTATTGTATAGGTCTTGTTATCGCTGTAAGTGCAAGATAAGTTGTAATTGACTACAGTTCCAGCGCAAATGTTATTTGTTTTATCTGGTACTAATTCTATTTTAGTGATAAAAGGAATGTAAAGGTATATTTTTTTTGATTTTTTAGTGGCGTATTTTGATGAAACAATGAACTCTATTTTGCCACTATCAGGCAGGTTGTTGAAATCAGGGATGTAAAAACCTTCATTGATGAATCCATTGTTTACTTTGATGTCAAAATTTTTCCAAAAACGAAAGCCTTTATAATTTCCAATGGCTATTTTATATTTTTTGTTTTCCCCTTTTTCAAATTCTAGTTTTAGGGTAGTAAATCCTTGTTCTATGACATTTTCATCCAGGGTGGAAAGGTTGTATTTGTATATTTTTTTACGTGGATTATTGGCTTGAATATTAAAATAAACAAATAAGCATGTTAGCAGTAATAATCTGATCATGATTATTTTAAATCAAAAATAATGCCGAAAAAAACAGGAGCGAAAAATGAAATTACAAAATAGCTTGTCTGATTTTTAGAAGTTTTTCTAAAAGTGGTTTTACATCGTTTAAGGCAATCATGTTTGCTCCGTCACTTTTAGCTTCTTTGGGTCTTGGATGCGTTTCTAAAAACAAGCCATCGGCACCTACAGCAATTGCAGCTTTGGCAATGGTTTCTATCATTTCAGGAAGTCCACCAGTAACACCCGATGTTTGGTTAGGTTGTTGCAAGCTGTGAGTAATGTCCATCACTACAGGGTAACCCATTTTTTTCATCCAAGTAATGTTTCTGTAATCCACTACCATGTCGCCATATCCGAACATGTTGCCTCTATCAGTTAAAATGATGTTGTTGTTGCCACTTTCTTTTACTTTGAGAGCTGCATGTTCCATGGCATTAGCTGAAGCGAATTGGCCTTTTTTTATGTTCACTATTTTACCGGTATTAGCAGCAGCAACCAGTAGGTCGGTTTGTCTGAAAAGGAATGCAGGAATTTGCAAAACATCAACATAGTCTGCAGCCATTGCGGCATCTTTGCTTTCGTGTATATCAGTAACGGTGGGAATTTGGAATTTGTCACCTATTTTTTTTAGTATTTCCAACGCTTTGATGTCTCCAATTCCAGTAAAAGAATCCAAACGGCTGCGGTTTGCTTTTTTAAATGAGCCTTTGAATATCCAAGGTATGGAAAGTTCGTTGCTGATTTGATTGAGCGATTCAGCTATTTCAAAGGCAATGTCTTCACCTTCAATAGCACATGGACCTGCCATGATGAAAAAGTTATTGGTATTGCAGTGTTTAAGAGATGGGTGTGATGGAAACATGAGGTCAAAAATAAATAAAATTTCCACAAATTAAGATTTATATAAGCGATTTTCAAATAAAACTGATAAGTTTGCAGCTAAATGGCAAAATCTCAGAAGAAAGCAATGCATATTGCTGTTGCAGGAAACATTGGTAGTGGCAAAACAACCTTAGCAAATATGTTAGCTAAACACTACGATTGGGACGTTCAGTTGGAGGACATGGATGACAATCCATACATCAGCGATTTTTATGAAGACATGCAAAGATGGAGTTTTAATTTGCAAGTGTATTTTTTGAATGTCAGGTTCAATAACATTAAAAAAATTAGAAGCAGCGACAGATCAGTCATACAAGATAGAACCATTTACGAAGATGCCCATATTTTTGCTCCTAACTTACATGCCATGGGATTAATGAGCACCAGGGATTTTGACAATTACATGTCATTGTTCAGTTCATTAAACACCATGATACAGCCACCAGATTTGTTGATTTATTTAAGAGGGTCTATTCCTACTTTGGTTAAGCAAATTCAACAAAGGGGAAGGGATTATGAAGACAGCATCCGATTGGATTATTTAAAACGATTAAACGAGCGTTACGAAGCATGGATTTCAACCTATAAGCTAGGCAAATTGATCATATTAGACATAGATGAATTGGATTTTGAAAACGATGCAACAGATTCCAATTTTGTTATCAATAAAATAGAAGCAGAATTAAACGGATTGTTTTAATCCATTTGATAAAAGATGGAAGATTCTAAAAATCGACACATTGAGTTTTTAGAAAACATCCACATACCACTTTGGTTGTTTAAGGATTTGTGTTGGTTAATGACTTGGCGATTCTTTGGCTTGCTCATGGCTATTCCTACCATTATAGTTGCAATCATCATCGTTGTTATACACAGAAAGGATAAACTAAAATTGTTGCCTAATTTATCGGTGTTGATGTGGATATTAGCCAATGCCCAATGGATGTTGGCTGAGTTTTATGACTTGCCTACCAAACATGTAAGCATGTATCCATTTGTAGTTGGCATAGGCTGTTATGCTTATTTTGTGTATTTAAAATACAAAGACAAAGTATGGAATAAAGTCAAGCAACAAGATAAAATCTAACAAACAATCATTAAGATCTACTTCAAAATAAGAGCAAGAAATTGCATTATAAAAAACTAAAATTTATAAAGGTTTTTTAAGGATTTATTTCATAATTAATTTGGGCAGCAAATCCTCGCCCTTTTGGGTCCGCTTCGCTTCCGTGCTCCACTAACGTTGCGCACCTGCCCTAAGCCGGGCATCCATCGGTCTCGGGCTGCGCTTGCGCCTGAGTAGGGGTGGGTGTTGAGGGTAAATAAGAGGTTTAAAACAAATATAATTTTTAAAATACTGACATTAGAAATTTAATTGCCATATAAAACCAGTGTTGAAGTTGATTTTATTTTTTAAATTAAATGTTTTGGAATTTAACATAGTTGTGCAGTAGTTACTGCTATTATAGGCTGTTTTTCTTCTATAATCAGATTCTTAGTTGTCATAAAAGAGGGTTCCGTTTTTGTCAAAATAAAACTTTCGCTTATTAAAGCCTGTCTCATTTTCATTTTCATTTTTAAGTAAAAGTAGCATTCCAACTCCATTGCCAAATGAGTTGTAGTCATAAGGAGTGTTGAATCTAATTGGCACTATAATAACACCTTTTGAATTAATAAATCCATATTTGTCGCCTATTCTTACTTCCGCTAAACCTTCGTTAAATTCTCCTCCAAAGTTAATACGGTACTGAAATGGAATTACAGTTTTCCCTTCTTTGTTAATAAAACCGCAACTGTCTTGTGAGTAGCAAACTTCAGCAAGCCCTTCACTAAATTCAAATGCTTTATAGAAGCTGAACGGGATAATTGTTTTCCCATTCTTGTCTATGAAGCCATACTTGTCATTTTTCTTCACATACGCTAAATCCTCTTTGAAATAGCTTATTTCATCATAGTCAAAAGGGATAATTGTTTCTCCTTTAGCATTTATCAAACTCCACTTTGAGTTCTGCTCTACCCAGCATCCTTCATCTTGAAATCCTTTCACTTGATTGTAAAGGTACTGGATTACTAACTGTCCTCTAAAATTAATAAAACCCCATTTTTCATTTTTCTTTACTGCAGTTAAACCTTGACTTGAAAATCCTTTTACCTCCTCAAACTTTGGTTTTATTTTTACTTTTCCTATCGAATCTATAAATCCCCATTTTCCTTTAATTTTTACTGCTGTCAGAAGATAGGATTGTGTTTTAACTTCTTGAAATTTTGGTTTTGTAATTTCCTTACCATTGAAACTAAAGAACCCCCATTTTTCATTTAGTTTTACTCCAATTATTTCATTTGTAAAAGAAATGTCGTCAAAAGCAATAGGAATAATCTCTCTCCCATTAGTGTCTATAACTCCAACTTTGTTGTTGAGCCAAACATAAGTATGATTATACCAGAAGAACCCCCAACGGTCGTATTTTATTTCTGTTATTTCTTTTCCTGATTTGTTGATAAATCCATATTTGTCATTAAGTTTAACAGTAGCGATGTTGCAACGCGAAAATATTTCTGCTGATTGATACTTTGGCGAAATAACAATCTTTTTTGTGCTGTCACAATACCCCCATCTTTCGCCTTGTCTATATGGAAACAAATTTTGACCATATGTCAAACTTGAAAATCCAATAAAAAGCAGTATGAATATGTATGTTTGGTGTCTCATAAAAAGCCTATAACGGTTTTGCCGCTAAACGCAGGTGTCGTTTCCGAAGCGTCGCACTTCAAATATAAGAAAAAATTTGATGAAAAGAAAAAGCTTGAATTTAAGATTAACTGCCACTTGCGCGTGAGGTGCTGTTATGCGCTGGCGTTTGTCCGTTATGTTTTTTGGTTTTATAAATCGTTTTCATTCCAACCCATTTTCTTAATATCATCTAAATAGTTATCAAATAAATATTCTCTAACCTCAATATTGTAATCTAAATATTCTTGTTCTTTTAACCATTCTGTGGGCATTTCACCCTGCATAGCCTGAACCATTTCTTCATTTAAATGCTCTACCAATTCTTCTAATGAATTAATCTCAAAGGGATGCCCGTTATTATATTCTTCGGTTCCTTCAATTATACCCCTTTCAAAGTCCCATTCAAGGTTTGCTAATGAATTTTGTAGCGCTTCTAATGGAATAGAAGTCTCTGGGTCATAATAGTCTTCTGCTATTTGTTGAATGAAAGTTTCCAATCTTTCGAAAATCAATTCATTCCTTAATTCGTCAATAGTTAACATGTTTTCAGAAAGTTTTTCTTTTAAACTTTCATTAATGTACAAAAAGATTGGTCTTATTGATATTGATGATTTTTGAAATTGCTCAACTACATTCTTGATAACGCCTTCCATTTGCCTTGATTCTTGGTCATTATCTAATACAACAATAACTGCTTTAGTTTTTCTGTAATCTCCATAAATATTTAAGAGAGAAGGTAATTGACGGATATTATTAGCACCATTTAAAACCTCAATTTTATAAGAAAGTGAATAATATTTTTTTATTTGGTCAATTAAATTTTTAATGATTGGAATATCTGTTTGTCCTTCTACAAAAACTAACAGATCGTCAATTAGAATTCCCTTTTTAGGGGCTATTTCACGCTGTTCAGCATAAAGTTGATCCATCATAAGTATTTCTGGATTTGCTTTAGATATTTCCTCTGCTCTTTCTTTTAATTTGTATGGTACTTTCAAACTGCCTGTATCGCCTGCTTCACGAAGTTTAAATTTTAATACTTCCAAAAAAGTCACATCTCCATTAAAGATTAATGGTGTATCATTCTCATCAAATAATAGAATGTTTAAAGACTTGCCAAATTTTAAAGCGTCTTCAACATCATTACTATACCCGTTTACTGAAATAAAAACACCAGAAGTTGTATGAAACTTTCCATCCAATTTTCCTTTAAATGAATAAATACTTGAAACAGGTAAAGGGTCGCTTACCCATTTTGCTTCTAACAAAAATGTTTGACCTTGCCAAAAGAATGAGCCATCTATTTGTTCACCTTTAGGTTTATAACTTGCTTTTGGCTCTAAATTTTCATTGTATAGTAATGAAAAAATTAATTTTTCAAACTCAAACCCTCGCTGTTGAAGGGTAAACTTCCCATTAACGAGATCTTGGTACTTTTGTCTTATTTCTTCCTTATTTAAAATTCCTTTTGCCATTAAAACTTAGAATTGGTTAACAGTTTCCAATATTAGATTCTGATTTTAACGCTTGCGCATAACGGTCTGCACTTACCCGAAGGGCGGGACATTAGCCGCAATTGTAATAAGATGTAAAACTATAAAATAAATACAATTTTTCCAAATACAATCATAAACTAAGCCTTTCTAGTAGTTCACTGTTATAACTTTTTTTTAAAATATAATTTTACTCAGGTTTTACTTTAACTATTTTGTTATCAAGCAAAATAACGAGTTCGCTATTTTTCATTTTCTTGAACTCTAATAGTTTATCATGCACTTTTTCAAGTCCCTTAAGTATTTTGTTTTTTTCTTCAATATGTTTTTCAGTTGATGTCATGGTAATTTTTTAAAAGATTAATCTTATCTGTGTTTACAATATTAAGTGAATTGTCTATTTGTTTGTCTGCAATCAATTCGTGATGTGTTTCAGAATTGTCAAAAATAAACGCTCCGTCAACAATTGGAAGATAAATGTCGAACAAGTTTTTAATTCCTCTAACATATCTTCTTTCTATAATTTCAGTTTCGATATTGTGCCCTCCTTCTAAAACCCTAATTTTAACTCGTTCTTTTGCTAATTCAACGTTTTGGAGCCAAAAGAATAATAAGGTCACTCGATAACCTTTATTTTTCGCTTCCTTGATTTTGCTTTTATAACTTTTGGTTGATAAAGTTGTTTCAAATGCAAAACTTTTATTATCTCTTAAAAGCTCGTCAATTCGATTTAACATAATTCTACCAGCTTCAAACGCAACTTTTTCTGGTTAAAAAGGCGACAAACCTTTTGCAATTTCGTCAGCATTTACAAACTCTTTACAATCTAAAATCTCAGGCAAAATCGTGAATGAGGCAGTTGTTTTTCCTGCGCCATTGCAACCTGCGATGATGTAAAGTGTTTTGTCATCCATATCGCAAATTTACAATTTATTTTAGTTAATTTTTTAGTTCTTGTTTTCTAAGTGTAAAGCAATGATATTGACTCATTCCATTTCTTTAATAAATTCAATCCCAAGCTATGAAAATAGAAAAATTGAAAAGTTTTTTAGACCCTTGTCCATTTGTTTTACTCAAATCTAACATTTTTTGTTAGTTTTTAGACATTTTGAACGGTTAGGGGCTTTGTGAAGTGGCGGATTAATTGCACTAACTTTCAATCGAAGCTGTTTCCCCGCCATTTCAGAAAACCCTTGATATGCCTCGTTCTTTTTTGTCCGTTAAGATTTCGTTTATTCGTTTTTGTAATTCTGTCAAACGGTTTATGAGTTCGTCAAAGTCTAATTTTTACGCTTTATTCTTGTCGCAAATTTAGTAAATATTTGCGACAAAAAAATAACCTAAAAACAATATGGAGATTGATTTGATTACTTTTCCAAATATTCATAAATGCTTTTTTCTCCTGATTTTAAAAACTCAAAGAAGTTGGGTTTCAAATCAAAATACTTATGCATACTGGAATAATGCCCTTTTTAATTTAACTAAAGGAGTTGATACAAAATATTTATGGAGTAGGTTTAATTGAACATAAATTGATTGGAAGAAACACTTAGTTATCGCAACAAAAAGGGGATTTCAATGATGAGAATTAATCATGGATACGTTTTATTTTTTCAATGATTTCATTGTAATAAACATCAGGATAATTATCAAATGCAGTCAATAGGCATTCATTGTGTTTCCTTAGGGCATAACCTGTTAATGTATTTAAGGTCAAATCTATAAGTTCAATGGTGTGTTTGTTTTTATATTGAACTATAGCATTGTATAATGATTTTAATTGATGAACATCAATATTATCCTTTTTCATCATTTCAATGCTGTGTAAGTTTTTTAGATACACAAAGAATGTACTGTCAGGAAAATTAATGACACACTGAAGACTTGTAATTATAAAGTCTGAGTTATCTGACATAAGCCCTTGAATAATTAGTTCTTTGTCTTCTTGTTTTTGATATTTAGACAAAGCAATAAGAGCAACATAATTATTATCTTCTATTACCATTTCTCGCACTCTATGGTAATATTTTTCTTCTTTGTTGAGTTTGTATAACAATTCTGTTTTACAATCAAGTATGATGTCTTTATCAAAAATAATGATGCTGTCAATTACATTGCTTTCATGCTTTGTTAATTTAAAAGAATTTAAATTGGATCTGTATGGGGCTAATTGATAAATGAAAAAATCACCAACCATTATGTCATGAATCAAACATCCATGAAAAATTAGAAATCTTGTTGTATCTTTTAAATGAGAAATTAATATTTGGACTAATTTAGGGTAGTTTCTTGCTGATAAAGCCATAAATGCATAACCTCTAACTACGGCATTTTTGTGGTTAGTTAGGCTTATTAATTCTGTATCAGTAGAAAGTTTTTTGAGTTGGAGGTATCTCTTCCATTGGTTAGTTTCAGTTCCTGCTTCTCCAACTCCTTGACTGGTAAGAACGTTGTATTTTGCTATTTTATAAACTAATCTTTTAGTTTTAGGGCTCAAAGATTGCCCTGAAACAAGATTAAGTGAAGAAAAGCATAAAAGAATAAAAATACATTGTTTCATCATAAAGAACCCTAATACAAAGCTAATCTTTTTTAATTGAATTGTTTATTTTAAGTCTAAAGTTTAAATCATCACTAAGAATAGGATTTCATACTACTAAAATTACAGCTCATGTTAATACAATATTAAACTAGCTTATGTATTTGAATCGTGTTTAAGTTTTATTAGGTATGTTTTTAATAATTTAGTCAACATATTGATTCTGTTGAATTTTACCATTTTTATCAAAAGAATAATGATGATGAAATAAAGTAAAATAAAATTAATTATTCCTTGAAAATTACTAGAATTGGCAATGAAAAACACGAAAGTGAATACAATTAAAATTAAGACCACCGTAAAGGTATTCATAGCCAAGTTGAAAAGGTCGTTATGCCTGTTTACATCTTCTACTTTATTGATGTATTCAAGCTCATTGTGTGCCTCTTCCACTAATTCTTCAGGTGACAAGTTGGAGTTTTTGATTTGATTAATTTCATTGATTAAAGTACTAATTTCATTGTTATTTGTTACTGTTAAATTTAATTTTGGCATCATTAAAAATTGATACCAATAGAAGCTAGAAAGCCAGTTTGATATGGTATGTATTATTAAACCAAATAAAATGGATGCACCTGAAAAAATAACAAAAGAAATCATGGGATTGTTAAATTCCATGAACAATAATTGGAAAAAATAATGACCAAGAATGACCAAAATCATGCCTGGTATAAAATATGAAATGAAATTATAAAAAGTGTTTTTTATCATGTTTTAATTAATTGAATTACAAATCTACAAATTATAAAGAAATACGTGTAATGATTTTTTTAATAGTTCAAATGTTAATATTCATTTTTATAAAGCTATCTTCTAAATGGATTGAATTTATTCAATAAATTAATTCTGCAATTTTTGTTACATTTGTTTCTAATAAATGTAACAGAAGAATAAACTATTTAAAAGGTTTTAAAATATTAATTTTTCATGAGACTAACATATTAAAAAAGAATTTAGAATGCCAGTTTTAAAATAAATCGACCGTTTTTAAAACAGTTCTTTTTAATTAAAAAACAAAATTTGTAATTTGTGACAACTAACTAAACCAAAATTAAGCAATTC
>CAYVDH010000012.1:0-37906 GCA_964450355.1 uncultured Flavobacteriaceae bacterium | reverse complement strand
GTAAAAATATTGATTAAAAGTATCTACCTTTATAGTAAAATTATCTGAAATATTATTAGTTATTAGCTTGTTAATAAAGATATTTTTGGGATTTAAATCTTTATAATTTACTTCCCTTTTTTTTGGGCTATTTCCACAACTTATTAAAGTAATGAAAAAAATAAATTTAATCAAATGGTGGTATTGTAACATTTTTTTCATTTGGTATAATAAGTTAGAATCATCTATAACCCATAATACATCCAGCTGTCCTTAACTCAAAATAAATTAAAGTAATAAAATTATCATTAAAACATTGCCTTACAATATAATGCTTTTTATTTATTTTATTTCCATTTATGGGAATGAATTCCCAAAAAATACGATTGTATTCTATAGGTTCATTTTCTATGTATATTTTGATAACATGGGTAAATATTTTTGTATAATCTTTAGCTGTATCAAAGTACACTCTTTCAAAAAAATTTTGATAAACATCTAATAAAGAATCATTTGAAGCTATTTTAACCATTGCATACCCTATTATAGTATCATAAGTCTTATTCATATAAATATCTCCAAACTTTATAAATTCATGGTGATTTTGATGAGAATCAGATAATAAATTTTTAAATGAATTTTGAAACCAAAAATAAGTATGATAATTTAAAAAAGAATATCTCATAAAAGTATCTAAATTATAATTCTCATTTTCATATTTGTAAAATTTTTGACTATAAGATTTTATATTTATAGTCACAATAAGTAATAATAAAATGGGGTATTTACTTCTTTTATTCAACATATATAATTTTTATTCTCCTATCTTGCTTTCTAATTGCTTCATTATCTGTATTCTGGGCGCCTTGAGAACCAAAACCAACAGCTTCAATTATTCTTTCTGAGTTAAGTCTATTATTTCCCCTATCTGCATGGATTATATATCCCCACGCTCATTCTCTCATCTTACTAGTGAGAAATAACCTTGCCTTTGGCATTTTAGTTCTATTGATACAGATAAACATTCACAAATATAATAATTAATTGTTTTATTATGTTTTAGTAACGCTAGAGGTCTTGGACTAATCACTTGCAAGATGCGAGTGAGAACAGAGCTGGTAGAAAATGATTTTAATTTACTGTAAACTTCAAAAAGACTCCATTCATTTGAAGCACATACACACCACTTGCCAATTCTTTTAAATCGATTTCTTCTGCATTGTATACTCCATGCTTTACTTGCTGCCCCATTGCATTTGTAACGGTGTAGTCAGCATTTTGTAACATGTTAGTAACATATATTTTGCTGTCGGTAGGATTAGGATATACACTCCAATAATTGTTGTTGTTCAATTGGTTTATGCTAGTAAAATCTCTTAATGTAATGGTGGTATCATCGGTGTTGCAATCGCCAGTTACTACTAATTTCACCACTTTGTTATTGGCATTGGTATAGGTATGAACTGGGTTTTGAAGTGTGCTGCTATCTCCATCGCCAAAATACCACTTGTATTGCAATCCACTTCCGCTCGATTTGTTTTCAAACCCTATGATGTTTTTGCCATAATTTCCAAAAATGAAATTGGCTTTTGCGTAGGTGTTATTGCTGATATTGGTTGCCGAATTGATGGTTTGAGTTTGTGATTTTCCGCCTGTGACATTCACTGTTAGGCTGGCTGATTTTACCCCTGAGCTGGCGTACATAACCTTGTGAGGACCTTTGCCTGAAGCAGTGGATGGTGTGCCACCAGTAAAACTCCAATTCCAAGACGATACCGAATTATCGCTGCTATCTGTGTAAGTTACTTCTTGTTCTTTGCATGCAGTTGATGGATTTACAGTAAAATTCATGTAAGCTAAGGTGATGGATATGGTAGTATCTGCGCTGTTACATGTATTGGTCCCTTTCAATTTTACTTGATAAGTTCCGCCTGCATTGTAAGTGTATATTGGATTAAGTGTGGTAGAGGAATCACCAGTACCAAAATACCATTTATTGCTAACAGAATTGGTGGTATTGTTGGTGAATGTTACTTTGCCTTTTTCCGCTGCTTGCCAACTGAATTTTGAATACAATCTCGAATCGTTTTGCACGGTGATGCTGCTGCTTTTATTTAAATTAGAGCCAGTGCTTGTAGTGATGGTGAGAGTAATGGTTTTGCTGCCTCCACTGCTGTATGTTACATTGTGAGGACCTTTGGAATTGGCAGTAGCAGGACTAGCTCCACTTCCGAAATTCCAACTGTAAGCTGTTATGTTTCCTTTTGATGTATCAGAAAATTTTACTTTTTCACCTATACAAACAGTGGTTTTATCTGATTTAAAATCTGCAACAGGTGCGATGATGGCACAGTTTCCTGAATTTAATTTACTATGGGCATTTTTACCACAAATGGAATTAGCACTTTTGGTCATTACGTAGTTTCCTCCACTGATGTCACCACTAGATAAGGATGGCTTTGTTTGTCCATTAGCTATGGCAAAATGCATCACTTCAGCGCTGTTGATTACGTGCCCTAATTGGTGTCCATGACCAAGCTCGTGAACAGCTACTGATTCAAAATGAAATTGATTAGAATTGGCATTACCTGTGGTGTATAACCAATTGGTAGTGTTATTTGGTCTGATTCTGAAACGTATGTCCAACTCATTGACATACCATTTTAAACCAGGGGAAAAACATCCAGCATAAAAACTAAAACATTGCGCTAAAGTTCCATTAGGCATACTGCCAGCGGTATCCCAAGCACACATATTCACTCCATCAGATTTGATGGCACTGTGATTGACTCTACCTAAAGTATCCCAATTCATGAATGTACCACATCTCCATCTTTCTAAGCTGCGCACAAATGCCCCCCTTGCTCCTGCTGAATCATAAAAACGCTTGTTCATTTTCCAAGTAATTCCATTGGAGGCATTCATGCCAATTTCTTGAGTTTCGTATGCAATGGAATCACCTTGAACCACGTTCAAATGCGCGTATTGAACTTTCAATGTATCGCCTGATATCACTGAGCCGTTCCCTCCTACTAACACTCTGATTTTACCAGTTCCAGCTTTAGTTCTTACTATCAATTTTATCATGGTATCATTCCAAGATATGTAATCGTATTTCAATGCTTTGATGAAAGATGAGCCACCATCATCACCATTTCTAAATTGAACACTGCTGGTATCTCTTGCATTTTTGAAATTTGTTCCTTTGATGGTTAATACTGTTGAAGTGCCAGATGTCAAAGTTTTAGGGCTGATAGAAGTAACTGTAGGTGAAGCTCTTTTTGTGCTCACTGTCACTTTAGTTAGCAAATCATTGATTTTAACTACAGGAGTTTGAGTTAAATTTTCGATGGTATTGTATATGCTGTGAGCAGGGTATTGATTGAACATGTCAGATGCTGTAGCATCTACTTTGTCTATTTTGATGAAACCTTGAACACCAGATTCAGAAACCCAATCATTTTCTTTGTTTACTAGCATAAAAATCCCAATCTCTCCTTGTTCCAACTCCAACTCAGGTTCTACTTTTACAGCTTTGTCATTAACTCTACCACCAAGTGTGATGATATTGATAGTAGATGATTGTATCAATTGACTACCTTTGTATATTTTAGAAATTTGAATGGTGTTGGCAGTGTATATCATGCTTTGGTCAGCATTCCAATAACTTTTAATTGAACTCACCTTTCCTTCAATAATTAACTCAGAGGCAGAAACTCTTTCGGATAGTGAAAGTGGTACTAAAACACAGTCGGCAAAAGAGTATGCAATTGTGAATAAGGCAAGTAAAATAGTAAATGTATTTTTCATTGAATTGAATTTAGTTTTACAAATAAAGCTATTTTTTTGATATTTTAAAAACCAAGTCCTTAACAGTGTTGATTTTATATGGTTCTGCCAATATGTTTGGATTTAATATAGCTACAATATCAGAATTAGAAACCACAACCAAGGTTTCAGATTTTTGATTAGCTGGTATTTTTTTATTGATTAAAATATCGCTTAATTTTTTCTTGTTTTTCATCCCTAAAGGCATGATATAATCTCCATGTTTCCATGGTCTGACAGTAATAGGAAAAGAAATATTTTCTCCATTGAACATCACACCATTGGTGTTTTTTCTTAATTCATCTTGTGATTTAATTTTTGTTTTGGACAACAAATAAGTGACTCCATTGATTTCAAATTCTCCTGTTTTTTGAATTAGTAAGGAGCCCGTTTTTTTTACATCATTTCGTTTGATTAACTGAAATACTTGATTGTGTTTGATTAATTCATAATCTGTTGTCATCACTTTTTTGCCACTAATTGCTTTTTCTAATTTCAATACTTCCTGACATTGGCTGTAGGAAAATTGGTAGGGTTTGAGCAATTGATAGTAAAACAACGCTTTGTAATCTGTTTGTATCAATTGATAATGTATTTCAATTGTGTCTTTTTTTATTTGAAAAACACCCTTGGTATGCTTTGAAAACACTTCATTAAACAATAGTTCAAATTCGGCAATTTGTTGAGCTGTATCAAAAAAGCGATGTTCTATGTTTGATTCAATTTTTCTTAATTCGGGATACACTTTGTGTCTTATTTTGTTTCTCAGATAATCTGATTTAAGATTGCTTGTATCTTCTCTGAATTTTATTTTATTTTTAGTTAAATAATCTTGAATCTGATACTTGGTAAAACACATCAAGGGTCTTGCAATATTATTGTTCGAAATAGGAATGCCATGAAGACCAGAAATACCTGTACCTCTTAGTTGATTAATTAACATGGTTTCCAAATTGTCGTTTAAATGATGGGCTGTGAGCAGACAATCGTATCCGTGTTCAGACATTAATTGCTCAAACCATTGGTACCTCATTTTCCTTGCATTTAACTGCACATTGTTTTTTAATGCTTTTTTATCCTCTTTGCTATCAAATGATTTAATGTGACAATGTACTTTGAATTTTTGCGATAATTTTTCAACAAAAACTTGATCTTTATTGCTATCCTCCCCTCTTAAATGGTAGTTACAATGAGCCAAACTGACTTGATAACCACAATTTTTTAATAAATAAAACAAACAAACACTGTCGCTACCACCACTAATTGCAAGTAAAAGTTTTGATTTCCTAGTAAATAAACAATTCGTTGAAATAAAATTTTCAAATTGATCAATCATGGCATTAATTTTGACAAAGATAATTAATCCCTATAATTGCATTTTGAAAAAGTTATTAAGTATAAAATTTTTTGCGTTATTATTGACTTTATTCATCATTCACTCGATGAATGCTCAAACCAATGTAGAAATCAATGGTGGAGATAAATTGTATGGCGACCAAGCAAACAGCTTGGTTTACATTGTAGGCAATGTGGTGATAAAACACGATGGCATAACCATCATGTGTGACAGTGCAGTTCGCAACACACAGAAAGGTGTTATTGAAGGATTTGGTCATGTGTATATTTTCCAACCAGACACTTTTACACTTACTGGCGGTGATTATCTCAAATATGACGAAGCCACTAAAAATGCTTTTGTTACTGGCAAACAAGTGGTATTAAGCGATAAAAACATGACCCTTACTACTACTTCGCTTAATTACAACGTGAAAGACCAATTTGGGTATTACACCAATACCGCCAACATCATCAATGGCAGCAACAATTTAACAAGTCAAAGAGGGTATTATTACCGAAGGGGCAATTATTTTAATTTTAAAAAAAATGTAGTGTTAACAAGTCCTGAATACACCATGAACAGCGATACATTGGTGTATTTTGCCAACACTAAAACTGCCTTTTTTAATGGCCCTACTAAAATTGTGAGTGGTGAAAATACCATTACTTGCAACTATGGATGGTACAACACTGCTAGCCAGAAAGCACAATTTAGCAAAGGTGCAACTATCTACAGCGGAACAAACACCATCAGTGCCGACAGCTTGTTGTACGATAAAAAAACAGAAATAGGCAGAGCTTATGGCAATTTAAAACTGTATGATTCAACAGAAAACATTGAAGTATATGGACAAAAGGGATTGTACAAACAAAAAACCAAAGAAACTACCATCACTCAATTTCCTGTTGCTATTCAACGTAGCGAAGACGACACTTTGTATGTCATGGCAGATACTTTTTATTTTGTAAACGACTCATTAAATAGAAAATTATTGGCCTACCCTCGTACTGAAATTTCTCAATTAGAATTTCAAGGGAAATGCGATTCATTGGTATATCGTTTCAATGATTCTACCATCAGCTTGTATCATAATCCAATTCTGTGGAATGATAAAAATCAAATTACTGGCGATACCATGCATATTTTAATGAAAAACAAAAAAATATCTTTGATGCGAGTGATTGGCAATGCCTTTTTAGCCTCACAGATAAACACGGAAAATTACAATCAAATTGCTGGCAAATTGATGACCAACACTTTTGATGACAACAAATTAAAAAGTGTTTTGGTTGAAAACAACGCTGAAAGCATTTATTATTTAAGAAACAACGAAACTGATAGTGCAGAATACACTGGAGTGAATAAAGTAAAATGCGAAAAAATGAAAATACAATTGGACAGCAACAAAGTTCAAGGCATTAAATTCTATGGGGCTCCCGAAGGCAAAATGTATCCCATAAAAGACTTTCCTCAAACCGAAAAATTATTAAGTGGCCTCAATTGGCAAATTGAGAACAAACCAATCCTAAGCACCTTTATTGAAAGAACAAAAAGAAAAGAAATTGTGATGATTAAAAAAGAAGCAACTCCATCTAATAAAACAAAGATAAAAACAAAACCTAAGCCTAAAAAAACAAAAAAATAGGAATTAAGGCTTAACGAGTTGATGAACTTGCTTATTGATGTACAGGTAATACACACCAGAAGTCAATTGACTTAAATCCAATTTCACTATTCCATCTTCTTGAATGTTGATTAAATCCATAACAGATTTTCCCAATGCATCAGTAAGATTTAAAAAATCGATTTCATCCCTTTGAATGGAAACATTGACTACATCATTGACCGGATTTGGAAAAACGGTTAAGTCATGGTTGTTTAAATTAATTTTAACAATGTTAGAAACAGCTGTTTCACCATCAAAACCAATGGATTTTATTTGATAATAATTAATGGATTTATCTACAAGGAATTCATCTGTCCATTGGTATTTTGTCACAGAGTTGTAAGCTTGAATTTTATGCATTGTTTGCCAATGGATTTGATCGTTGCTTTTAATTATTTCAAATTCTTTTGTATTGGAATTAGGTTCAGATAACCATGTTAATTCTGCTTTGTTGTTTTTCAATTCGGCTTTGAATTGTGAAATGGAAATAGACAATGGAATGGCAGAAAGGTTAAAACCACGGATAGAAGAAGTTAAATTAGCAGAAGTTGAAGTTCTAGTGACATCATTAGGTGCACCAGCTACATCTTCTAATAATAATGTATAAACAAAACCTCCAATTAAATCTGTAGCAGCTAGGCCAGCATCTGTAACTGCATCGACTGATTTCACATCGTTGCTTCCGGTGGTTCCTGCGACAGGATTGCATATATCGTTGATGTTGACTGTAGCAGTGGATTGAGCAAAAAAAGTACCTTTTGTTCCTGAAGCTCTGAACCATGGATTAGAAGTAGGCACAAATGAATGACCAGTGACAGGTCCAGTAGGACAACTAGGAACATTGATAGGACGGCTTCCGCTGCCATAAAAACCTGAATATTGAGCTACGCCATACTTAGCTCCAGAAGGATTTAGAAATTCAATGGCTGCAGATTCAAATACTGATCCTCTGGTATTGATGCTATTGAGTAATACTTGCATGTCTGATGCTTGAATGTACACATGCGGAGCAAATCTCACTGTCACTTTATAACCTCTTACATCGCCATTTGTAGTTCTTCGAGTACCAGAATTGTTCATGGGAATATCTCCTTGAAATCCCAACGTTCCACTGAATCTAACTTCGTGTGTATTTGGAGCAGTTAAATCTAAAATGCTACCGCCATACACATCGTAGGTTTGAATCATTTCTATAGTCACAGTGACATCATCTACCCCACCTGGATTTAGACAATCGTTGTTAGTTTCATCCCATGAATTGAGATTAAAAGAATATGATAAAAGTGAAGGTGTGCCATTGTTAAGTGCTAATTCAATGTCTGTGCCGCTGCCAGAGCCAGTGTATCTATCTGTAAAACTTAAGCCAGTAAAATCTATGTTACATTGTCCATTGGATAAAGCATAATAAAATAATACAACGAATGAGAAAATTGATTTTTTTGACATAATCGCTCAACATTAAAACAATAAATATGCCAAAATGTTTGTGAATGAGGGGGATAAAAGGATACGAAATCCATTTGTTCATTTCGACAAGCTCAATGAACAACAAAAGCTCCCTGAGCTTGTCGAAGGGAGCTCATTATTTAAATCTATCTTTGTAATTCATCGCTAAAAAAGGTAACTCATGATAATTGCCTTTTATTAATGCTTCCTTTTTCTTTCTGCTCCATCCTTGTACTTGTTTTTCTCTATAAAATGCTTCATCTATTCTTGTAAACTCTTCGTAATAGACCAGTTCTACAGGTAAATTTTTTCTTGTATAATTAGCACCTTCGTCATTTTGATGTTGCGCTAATCTCAATTCTAAGTTTTTTGTACTTCCTGTGTAGTAATTTCCATTGGCACATTTTAAGATATACATGTAAGATATATTCATCTTTGCTTTACAAATCTAAATATAGAATCTTAAATATTAAAAGGATGAAATTCAAAATTTGAAAAATAACCTTTAAATTTGTTTTCTAAATATGAACAATGAATTAACCATAGGAAGTCGCATTAAACATTATCAATATGGCGATGGCATTATTTGCCGTATAGGATTAGAAACATTTACAATCAGTTTTTTTCAGGGCGGAACGCGTGAAATAGACAGAAAAACAAATGACATAGAAGTAGTAGAAGTGTTGGAAGGATTTAGAAACATGGTGACTAAAGACGAAATTGAAGACATTTTTTACAACCTCATGCAACGCTATACAGATGCAACAGAACTGGTGATGTTAGGTGAAAAATGGAAAGGTGGAACCATGTTATTAAAAGCTTTCGACCCAAGTACTCAACCGAAAGAAATTCCTATTGATACATTTTTTCATAAAATAGTGATGTTGCGAGATAGACTTCGTGTGTTGGAACAAAACATTAATAGCCATAAAATACTAAGCGATGAAGACAAAGTAAATATGCAACAATACATCACTCGTATCTATGGCACACTCACTACTTTCAATGTGTTATTCAAACACAAAGACGACTATTTTGTTGGCGAAAAAAGTGTTTAAAACCTTTTCAAACTTAACAATAACTGTTCTATTTTTTTTATATTTTCAATGCTATAACCTTTAAACATTGAAATGATATTTAAATCACTATCTAATACTAAGGTAGTAGGATGACTTGTGTAAACATATTGCGACAATTTACCTAAAGTTCTATCTATTTCATCAATTTTTAAATGCTTAAGTTTAGTAAAATTTAGTACATCTTGATAAGTATCATAAGCATTAAATCCAAAAAAATACACATTGCTTTTATTGTATTTTGTGGCAAGTTTTTCTAATTCTTTTCTCAATAAGTGACACGGACCACATGAAATGTACCAAAAGTCAATCACATAATATTTAATCTTTTGTGTGTCAATTTTTTTTAATCTAATTTGGTCAGATATAACTGGAAAGACATTGGATTTAAAAGTGTCTTTAATTGGCAATTCTTTTATGTATGCTTTTACATTTTTTCTGAAAGGTCCGTACTCCTTAATGTTTGCAATTCCTTCAATACTTGAGTTTTCAAATATTTCATAATTTACAGTAAATTTTTCTGTTATCGAATTTTTATCAATATTGATATATTCTGCTCCTATTAAAATGTAATCCTGATTAAAATAAAGATCTCTAATTATTTTGTTATTTTTAGACCTTTGAGTATATCTTAAATAATCATTTTGTATAGAGATTTTTGGAGTTTTAAACTCTTTTCCCCAAAAACTTTTATTTTCAGCTATTGGAAAATAATTTAAAAAGAACAAATGATTTGAAAAAATCCAATTTTGCCAATCGTTTTCTTTTGAAATTGCTTGGTAAAATGTATATGATAAACTGTCTCTGTGTTTGTAAAACAAACTGTCATTTATAACTTTATAAGTTAAAACAGTAAAAGAATCTATATAAATCAACGAATTGTTATTGTCAATTTTAATTAATTTATAATACGATGATTCTTTACTAACATGTCTTGTTTTGGATGTACAAACCAATTTTATTACTTTGTTCTTACCTTTATAATGTATAGTATTTATTTTTTTAATTGAATCGAAATCAATAGGTGTTGCCTCAATAGAAGAACAAAACAACAATAGAGCAATCGCAAAAAATTTAAACATTAATTTTTAAGACATTTTCACTTTAGTGATTTTATCTATTCCCTAATACCCAAATATCTCTTCGAGACTCACAATTTGTAATTCTCCATATTTTTTTAAATCCTCAGGTTTAAGTTTTTCTTTTGAACCTACTACACTTAAAATCCACTTTTTATTTTGTATGGTTTGTTCATGAAATGTTTTGATGTCTTTTAATGTTAATGACTTTATTTTTTCATATACAAATTGTCTGTTGTCTTTGTTTAATCCTAAATCCATTGCGTTTAAATAACTAAAAAACACATCTGATTTAATGATTCTCTCAGCACTGATATTGCTTAAAATGGCTTGTTTAGCTTGGTTGAAACTCTCTTCGTTCGTAGGCATGTTATTTAATAATTCAAACATCGCTTTGATGGCCTCATGAAATTTATCTGCTTGCGTTCCTACAAAAGCTGAAAACATATCCTTTTTATTTTTTGCATTGCCTTGCATGAAGTAGGCATTCGTAGAATATGCTAAGGCTCTTGATTCTCTAATTTCTTGAAATACAACACTACTCATTCCACCGCCAAAGTATTCGTTAAATAACCTTGATACTGGTGTAATTTCGTTGTTATATGTATTGCCTGTTAATCTCCAATTGATGTCTGCTTGTACCATTTCATAATGTGTAAAAAACACCTTGTTAGTCAATGTTTGTTGTGGAACAAATTCCATGGCTTTGTTTGGTTCCAATAAGGTTTCTGGCAAGTTGTGTTTTAATGCCAATAAGGTCTCTATATCTACTTTTGAACTAGGACCATAATACATGATTTGGTGCTTGTAATGAGTTAATTTTTTAATTGTATTGATTAATTCAAGCGCAGTTAGTGATTTTAACTCTGCATTTGACAAGGTGTAAGTCCTTGGATTCACTTTGCCATATAAGGCATAAGTACTCAATGCTGAGGTGATTGCTCGTTTATTTAATTTGGCATCTGTTCTGCTTTTTAATTGTCTTTCTATGTACTTATTTAATGCTTCTTGATCGGGCTTTGCATTGGATAATAAATGCTCAAATAGTTCAATTGCTTGTTCAAAATTTTCTTGTGGACCATTTAAGTATACATAACTTCTGTTTTCACCTGCAGATATTCCAAAGTTACATGCTAATTCATAAAATTTTAAACTTAAATCAGTGGCTGTGTATTTATCTGTTCCAATGAATTGTAAATAATCCAATGCAAAAGGCAATTTTTTATCATTGAATTTACCTGATTCAATGATGTAATACAAGGAGAATAATTTATTCGTTTCATTTTTTTTGTATAAAAATGGCACTTTATGTTTAATCGAACCTTTTTCAATGTCTTTCTCGTAATTTAAATAAACAGGCAAGATAGTATCTGCCTCTTCTTCTAATAGTTCTTTTACAAATGATGAGGTTTTGTTTCTGTTGAGTTCTACTTCGGTTATTTGTGGTTTTTCGATTTTTTCAATTTTAGAGTCTTCACCTGTTCTTTTGTAAACAATACTAAATCCACTTGTGTAATATTCATTAGCAAATTCAACGATTTCTTCTTTGGTGATTTTACTCATTTCATAATTTTCATTCAATGATTTCATCCAAGGTTTGTCTAACACAAAACTGTTCAATAAAGAATAAGCTACACCATCAGCAGATTCTAGCTTTTGTGTTTGTTCAACTTCATTGTTTGCTATGATGCTTTTTATGATTTTAACATCAAATTCACCTTGTTTAATTTTTTCGATTTGAGCTAACAACAAATTAGCAACTTCTTCTAAAGATTGGCCTTGTTTTGGTTTTCCTGTGAGTAAATGTACGGAATAATCTTTCATGATATCTGGTTCTGAACTGGCAGAAAGTACTTTTTGCGCTTTCACCAAGTTTAAATCAATAAGTCCAGCTTTGGAATTATTTAATATCAAATCAATGAGAGAAATAAGGGCATGGCGTTTTTTATTTGAATTATCAATTCTCCAAGCTATCATCACGTTAGCTGCATCAGTCCCAACAACAGAAATGCTATCTTTCCAGCCTCTAGGGTATTCAGGTTGAAAAGTAAATACAGGCAATGGTTTGGGTTTCATGTAAGAGAAATGTTTATCTATCATTTCAATGGCAATTTCATATTCAAAATCGCCAGATAAGATGATTGCCATGTTATTAGGAACGTAATAAGTGTTGTAGTATTCTCTGATTTTTTTTAACGAAGGATTTTTAAGATGATCTATCGTTCCAATGGTAGTTTGAGTCCCATATGGATGTGCTCTGAACAAGCTAGCGTATAATTTTTCGTATGCTTCGTCACCATCACTATCTAATGATATGTTTTTTTCTTCATAAACAGCTTCTAGTTCGGTGTGAAATAATCTTAATATTGGGTTTCTGTATCTTTCGGCTTCTAATTCTACCCATTGGTGCAACATGTTGCTAGGAATGTTGTTTAAATACACAGTTTGTTCAACACTTGTAAATGCGTTTGTTCCGTTGGCACCAATGCTTTGGCACACTTTGTCGTATTCGTTGGCTATACTGTATTTAGCAGCAATCCCACTGATGCTATCAATTTCGCGGTATATTTTTTTTCTTTCAGCCTCATCTTTTGTTTGATTGTACTTTTCATAAAGAGCATCTATTTTGTCTAAATATATTTTTTCTTGTGCAAAATCTTGAGTACCATATTTGTCAGTGCCTTTAAATAACATGTGTTCAAGGTAATGAGCTAATCCAGTGTTATCAGCAGGATCGTTTTTACTTCCAGCTTTAGTGGCAATCAATGTTTGAATTCTAGGTTGATTTTTATTGACAGACAAAATCACTGTCAAACCATTTTCTAAAACATACCAACGAGTTTTGGTAGGGTCATTACTCACTTTGGTATAGGTGTATTTTCCGTGTTTTTCTTTCCCATAAGATGAATATTGGTTTTGAGCAATTGCAGAAGTCAGTGAAAAACAAAAAAACAAAAAATATAAAATAGATTTTTTCATAAAAAACAAAAATAAGAATAAGTAAGACTAAAATTAAAAAAAATTAGATAAAAAAGGGCTAAATAAAGAGAAAAAATCTATATTTTTTACAAGCCTAACATTTTTTCTGATGGAGATTTGCCATCAAACAACATTTCAGGATTTTCTAACAATGTTTTTACTCTCACTAAAAAGCTAACACTTTCTCTTCCATCAATGATTCTATGATCGTAGCTTAATGCTACATACATGATAGGTCTAACTACTACTTGGCCATTTTCCACAACTGGTCTTTCCACAATGTTGTGCATTCCTAAAATAGCAGATTGAGGAGGGTTAATGATGGGCGTGCTCATCATGCTGCCAAATACACCACCATTGGTGATAGTGAATGTACCCCCAGTCATTTCTTCCATGCTTAATTTATTTTCTCTTGCTTTTAGAGCTAATCTTTTTACTTCTTTTTCTATGTCTGCAAGGCTCATGGTTTCTGCATTTCTAATGACAGGAACTACCAATCCTCTTGGACCAGAAACAGCAATTGAAATATCGCAATAATCATTGAATTGTATTTGATCTCCTTCGATAAAAGCGTTAACAGCTGGCCAATCTTGTAAAGCAATGCAACACGCTCTGGTGAAAAAACTCATGAAACCCAATCCAATTTCATGTTTTTCTTGAAAAGTTGTTTTGTATTTATTTCTCAAATCCATGATTGGCTTCATGTTCACTTCATTGAATGTGGTCAACATGGCTGTTTCATTTTTAGCAGCAACTAATCGTTTAGAAACAGTTTTTCTAAGATTAGTCATTTTTTCAGTTCTTGTATTGCGCTCTTTACTTGGATTATTGTATTTTACATTGTTGTTGTTTCCACTTCCACCTTTAGCAACAATAGCTTCTAATACATCTGTTCTGGTAATCTTTCCGTTAGGTCCACTTCCTTTTACTTGGCTGGCTTTAAGTCCGTGTTCGGCCATTAATTCTTTTGCTAATGGCGCAATATGAACAGAGCTATCTTCTACAACTACAGCAGGTGCAGCTATTGGTTTAGTTTCTTCTTTTTTAGTTGCTACCACTGGTTCAGCTTTGGCTGTTTCTTTTTTGGCCTCAACTTTAGTTTCTTTAGCTCCCTCAGGCGCTTTGGCTTTATCATCAATAGAAACAATCACTGCTCCTACTTTTATTTCTTCACCTTCTTTAGCTAATTGACTTAATATAATTCCTGCACTTTCGGCATTCACCTCAAAAGTAGCTTTTTCACTTTCTAACTCTACAAGAGGCTCATCTAATTTAACGTAATCTCCTACTTGTTTTAACCATTTAGAAACAGTCACTTCACTAATACTTTCACCTGGACTTGGAACTTTAATATCTATAGCCATAATTTAAATTGCGGTGCAAAATTACACCAATTTTTTGATTTATAATGAATGAGTTTAAATCCCTTTAATCAATTACACCACTTCCTATCAATTCATCATTTAAATACCATGTAGCAAATTGCCCTGAAGCTATCGCATTTATTGGTGTTTCAAAGACAATGTAAAGTGCTGTTTGCTCCATTATAAGTTCTGCTTTTACCAGTGCTTGTCTATATCTTATTCTTACTAAATAATTTGCAGATTGACCCGGATTCAATTTTAAATCTGACCTAAGCCAATGTATATCTTCCAACAAGATTTTAACTCCTTTTCGAGCTAATGCATAGTGATTTTCTCCCATTCCAACGTAAATAGCATTGTCAGTTGTGTTAGTATCTACAACATAAAGTGGCAAAGGAGTCCCACCTATATCCAATCCCTTGCGCTGACCGATGGTATAGAAATGTGCTCCTTGGTGTTCAGCTATTTTTTTTCCATCAGTAGGTTTAAATTTTATTTTGCTGCAAATTTCATCTAAAGAAGATTCTTTAACTGCATTTTCCTTATTTTCAATTAAATAGATATTGCCTTTTTTGGGCTTTAATTGTTGTTGAAGAAATTCTGGCAACCTTACTTTACCAATAAAACAAAGCCCTTGAGAATCTTTTTTATTGGCAGTAGGCAAATGAATTTCATTGGCTATTTCTCGCACTTGAGGTTTGGTCAATTCGCCAATAGGGAATAAAGCATATTTAAGTTGTTCTTGAGATATTTGACTTAAAAAATAACTTTGGTCTTTGTTGTCGTCTATTCCTGCTAACAAATGATAAGTAGTTTCTCCATGGTTGTTGGTGCTTAACATTTTGCGACAATAATGTCCTGTTGCTACATATTCAGCTCCTAATTTAAGGGCTGCTTTCAGAAACACATCAAATTTAATTTCTCTGTTGCATAAAATATCAGGATTAGGTGTTCTTCCTCTCTCATATTCATCAAACATGTAATCAACAATTCTTTTCTTGTATTCCTCACTTAAATCTATGGTTTGAAAAGGAATTCCCAAATGCTCTGATACCAACATGGCATCGTTGCTATCGTCTATCCAAGGACACTCATCGCTGATGGTAACTGAAGTATCATGCCAGTTTTTCATGAACAATCCAATCACTTCATGTCCTTGTTTTTTTAACAAGTATGCAGCCACAGATGAATCTACTCCACCACTCATACCTACAACAATTTTTGCCATGAATATAAATGGCAAAAATAATGTTTTTTAAAGCTTATTTTTATCAATATTTTCTATTCAGACAATAGTGCATAGGATTTAATTATTTTCTCTTATTTTTGCTCGATTATCACAAGCACATTTTCAATGAAAAAAACAATTTTAACAATTATTACCTTTTTAATGGGTTTTAACCTTTTGGTTTCACAAGTTGAAGTTCCGCATATACATTACCTTGCTGACCCAGATGCCGCTGAGAGAAATCACAGCGTGGATATCACCCACATGAAGGTTGAGGTGAGTTTTGAACCTGAAAATGGAAAAGTATTGGGCAAAGTAACACACCAATTCACTACCTTACAAAACAAGATAGATACTTTGTTTTTCAATGCACCTGCTATTGAAATCAAGTCAATAAGTTTAGATAATTCGCCAATCAATTACTACACTAACAAAGATGGAGTAATCATGAAATTTAACAAATCATTAAATTGGGACGAAAAACACGAACTCATCATCAATTATGTTGCGACACCTAAAAGAGGAATTTATTTCATTGGGTGGAATCAACCTGAAAACACAGGCAAGGCGGACATCAATTACATCAGAAAACAAATTTGGACTCAAGGTCAAGGCATAGACAACAGACATTGGATACCTATGTATGATGATATGGGAGACAAATTCATAACAGAAACTGTAACCACTATAGAAAACAAATACAAAGCGTTGTCAAATGGTAAAAAAATCGGTGTAAAAGACAATGGCAATGGAACATCAACTTGGCACTATGCTATGGAGAAACCACATGCAGGATACCTACTGATGCTGGCAATTGGCAACTATGAAGTAAAAGAAACTAATACCAAACGTGGTACTCCAGTTAATTTTTGGTATTACCCTGAATTCAAAGAAAGAGTAGAGTTAACTAGTTTGCATACAGAAAAAATGATAGAGCACCTTGAAGACGAAACAGGTATTCCTTATGCTTGGGGTTCTTATTCGCAAGTGATGGTACAAAACTTTTTGTATGGAGCCATGGAAAACACCTCAGCTACTATATTTGGAGACTTTTTTACTGTAGATGCCAGAGGGTTTAAAGACAGAAATTACATGGGTGTAAATCACCACGAATTAACCCATCAATGGTTTGGAGATTTAATTACAGCACGAAGCGGAAATGACGTATGGTTACAAGAAAGCTTTGCAACTTTTTATCCAAAATTATTTTTTAAAGAAATAGAAGGTGATGAGGCATATCAATGGGGAGTAAGGTCAGAACACAATTCAGCCTTAGCCCAAAGTGAAAAAGACAATTTTCCTGTAAGACATACCAAAGGTGGAACTACTCGATTGTATCCTAAAGGTAGTGCCGTATTGAGCATGTTAAGACACCAATTGGGAGAAAGTAACTTTAAAAGATTCATTCAACATTATTTAACTGTCAATGGATTTAAAAATGTAGAAGCTTGGGATTTTCAAAAAGCATTGAAAGACAAATTAGGAATGAATTACGATTGGTTTTTTGACCAATGGATTCACAGAGGTGGCGAGCCTCATTTCAATGTTAGCTATCAAGTACAAAACAACAAAACCATATTGAATGTCATGCAAACTCATAAAACAGATGGACATGTGAGGTACTTTAAATCGCCAGTGGATATTGCCATTCATTATAAAAATGGAAAAATTCAAAGAGAAACAAAATGGATATTGGATTCAGCTCAACAATTAATAAGCATCAATAACAGCGAAAACAATGAAGTGGATTTTGTCTTATTTGATGAAAAAAGCAACATCATGAAAAAATTGGATTTTAAAAAATCTAAAAATGAATTGTTTGCACAAGCCGAAAAAGCAACATACATGATAGATAGATACGATGCAGTATTGGCTATGAAAGACATTCCTTTTGAAGAAAAATATAAATTCTTTCAAACAAGATTCAGCATAGAAAAACACCATGCAATCAGGGCTGAGATTGCCAAACAATTAGCCAATAAAAAAGAATTAAATAAGTGGTACTTAAACATAGTAAAAGACAATAAAGCCGATGTAAAAAACGCATTTATTCAAGCGGATAGCAATGTCAAAGAACAAAAAGCAATTTTTGAACTGTTGTTAAAAGACAGCAGCAATGTGGTGGTTGAAAATGCCTTTGAAAAATTGATGAGTAGCAAACAACTTTCAACCAAAGAAAAATTACCTTATTTTAAAATCATAGAAAATTTAAGCGGCCAAAACAACAACATACGATGTAGATATTTGTTGTATGCCGGTGAATTAAATACTCCAATGAAAGAAAGTGCTTTAGCTGAATTGACCTCGTTATGTGGTCCAACATATGAATTCCGCACCAGAGTAAATGCAGCTAATGCATTGAAAAAATTAAATTACTGCAATATGGCTATTGCTAAAAATTTAATGGATGCAGTGGTCACCTATAATTCTCGTTTAGCTGGACCATGTGCTGATGTCATCAAACATTTATCAATTAACAAAGATAACGATTCCTTGTTTAAACAATGTGTTTCATTTTTTAATGCTGATCAAATAGAAACATTGAAACAATACGGAGTAATCAAGTAATAGATTCTCTGAATGAAATTTCTTTTATTAAAGTTTTATCATTCTTTAAAATTCACGAATAACAATGGTGATTCTGAATTTTATCTTTTAAATGAGAATGAATACCGTAAGCTCAATTTCAGTGTAAAAACTCACGTATTATTATCTGCATTTATTGGAGGGTTAATGGTGCTCTTATTGTATTTACCACAATACACATACCCTTCGTTATTTCCTGAAAAAACATACACTTTACCGCTTATTGGCAATATAAAATTTAACCTCAATGCTTTTATTTTTGGATTAATCTTAATCTTTATTGAACTTTTGATTTTGGGCTTAATATCCATGTCATTGATTCATAAAATTTCTGATATTACGGGATATATCACCAATAAAGACATAAAAATAAAGAACGACCAATACAACAACATTGGACTCGAAAAAAAAGAAAAATCACAAAAAAACTACGGAATATATCCATATCAAGGTTTGCCAATATGGTTAGTTGTTTCATATAATTTGCTTATAATATTAAAGGCTACATTGAGCAACTTGGTGTTTAAAATTTTGGTGAAAAGGCTACTAGGTAGGTATGCTTTGAGAGAAATACTTGATTTGTCGGGTGTTCCAATTTTTGCCTTTTGGAATGCATTTGCTACATACCAAGTAGCAAAACAAGCCAAATTGTATATTATGGGGCAAGGTTTAATACAACAATACATAAAACAACTACCAGAAAGCGTTAGTGAAAATGAAAAAACCATCATTTATGACACATTGCAATACATAGCCATTTCTAAAAGAGATTACCATTATAACCATGCTGTAATGACTGAACAATTAATTAAAAAATACAACATAAATACTGAAAAAATACATTTACTCCCTAAAGATTATTTTACTAAACTTACTACGTTAATTCCAGAAGAAAGAATTAGATATAAAAATTTAGTATTAATGGGCTATATTTTAGATGGAAATTTATCTAAAAAAGAATTAAAAGAAATTGAGAAACTAAATTCATCAACTCAATTGTCTTTAAAAAGCATTGAAATAAAAGAGAAATTAAAAGATTTTGTTCAAGGCAAAGGAGTTAATTTTTACCATCAATAACATGGACTGGAGCAAAGACATTCATTGGAAAAAAAAATCTAAAGACAATCAAAAGAAATACAAGCAATTTATGGAACAAGCTAAACCAAAAGAAGTTATAAATGCACTTCCAGATTTGCACGAAGAAACTTTCAATGAAATTAATTGTTTGGATTGCGCTAATTGCTGCAAAAACCATAGTCCTACATTTAAAACAACAGACATAAAAAGAATAAGTAAACATCTAAAACTAAGGGAAAGTGAATTCATAGACCAGTATCTAAAGATTGATGAAGACAATGACTATGTTCTGAAGCTAAGCCCATGTCCTTTTATATTAACGGATAATAAATGTAGAATATACGATGTAAGACCCAGCGATTGTGCAAGGTATCCTTATACCGATGAAGATGTTTTTATCAAACGTAAGCAATTGACTTTGGCCAACTCCATTGTATGTCCTGCAGTGTATCATGTTCTTGAAAAATTAATTTCATTGAAAAAAAAATAAATAAGTTATTCTCATTTTTAAGTAACTTTGTGTTGTTAATTAATCACAATCATGTTTGGCAATATATCACAAATACTAGAAATGAGAAAAAAAGCCCAAGAGTTAAAATCTAAACTCGAAGGAATTACCATTACCGAAGAATACAAAGGCATTACAATTGATTGTAATGGAAACAGAAAAGTGTTAGCAATTCACATAGACAACAACGCCTATGAAAACAAATCGAATTTAGAAGAAAACCTGAAAGAAGCCATCAATTTAGCCCTTGAAAAGGCAGAAAAAGCCTCCTTTGGCGAAATTGGAAATATGGCTGGAGGCATGGAAGGACTAGCTAATCTATTTGGTAAATAGATTTTATTTATACTTAAATGATTATTATTAATTTTAATTATACACTTAAATTATCTTAAATTTGAACCATAAAATGAAAATCATCAACTTAATTGCTTTGCTTTTTTTAGTATCGTGCATGAATAGCAGCAAAACTACCAATTTAAAAGCATCTCAATTCAATGAAAAAGTATCTGCCTCTAATGTGCAAATTTTAGATGTTAGAACTTCCGAAGAATTTGACCAAGGCCACATCAAGGGAGCAATCAATGTGGATGTGAACAGCGACAACTTTGATGCAGAAGTATTAAAATTGGACAACACAAAACCTGTTTACATCTATTGCTTAGCAGGCGTAAGAAGCAATGAAGCTGCTGAAAAAATGAAAGCTTTAGGATTTGATCAAGTTTACGAATTAGAAGGAGGCATAAAATCGTGGAGTTCTTCCAACTTACCCCTCGAAAAAACTCCTAAAGACACAACAAAAACACCTGAAATAACCGAAGTATCCGAAACAGAATTACCTTTTGAAGAAGCCATTAAAAAAGACAAGTTAGTATTGGTAGATTTTAATGCTGTATGGTGTGGACCATGTAAAAAAATGCAACCACATATTGACAAATTAAAAGAAGCACGCAAATCCGATGTGTTAGTTTATGGTATAGATACTGACAAAAACCCAGTATTATCTAACAAATACAACGTTCAATTATTACCTACCATCATGTTGTTTAAAAACAACAAAATACTTCATAGAATAGAAGGTTATCAAGATTACAATTCATTAGAAAAATTAGTAAATAAATACAAATAATGGTTCAAATAAGCACAGATGAAAATTTCAACGAGTTATTATCTAATAACGAAAAAGTAGTAGTAAAATATTATGCAGACTGGTGTGGCAGTTGCAAATTGTTCTCGCCTAAATACAAAAGATTAAGTGATGACGAACGATTTACTGGCATTAAATTTATTGATGTCAATGCAGAACACAACCCCAATGCCCGCAAAATAGCCAATGTTGACAATTTGCCCTTTTTTGCAATTTTTAAAAATGGTGAATTAGTGGAATCTAAAAGCACTTCAAAAGAAGAAGTATTTGTTGAATTAATTTCTAAATTATGAACATCTCCAGCATAAAAAACGCAACTGAAAATTTCAGCATAGATGAATTAAAACAAGCTGAATTGGATTTATTAGATGAAAAACCATTATTAATTCAAATAGAAGGTAAAGACGAAGGTGAACAATTAACTCATATTTTAGCTGCTATTTATTGTAAAGAAGTGATGGAAAAAGAAGGAATAAATTTAAATCAAGCCGTCAGACAGTACTCCGTAAAAGTTAGGCAATCTATTTCTTAAATAAATTTTCCTTTGTATTTATCTTTGATGTCTTTGGTAATTTCTCTCACTTCTTGTTCTCTATCCAAATGACTGATAAACAAAATTTCGTCTGTATCAATTACCATAACACCTTCTAAACCTTCAATTACCACTAATTTTTCAGGGTTAGATTCCATAAAAATCAACGAGTCTTTGGTATTGTATATTTGGTTGTTTTTACTGTGAACCATGTTATTGTTTTCATCTTTATCACGTAAATGGTAAAGCGATTTCCAAGTACCAATATCACTCCAACCAAATTCGGTAGGAAGAGTGTAAGCAATTTTTGTTTTTTCCATTACAGCATAATCTATCGAAATACTTTTGCACAAAGGATATTGTTTGTTTATGAAAGTTTGTTCTTTTGCTGTGTTGTAATACTTTAAACCTTTTTTAAACAAATCATAAATATCTGTTTGATGTAAATTGAATTCATTCAGAATATCACTTGCTTTCCAAATAAAAATACCACTGTTCCAATAAAAGTCACCACTTTCCATAAATGTCAGAGCCAATTCATGCGAAGGCTTTTCTGTGAAAGTTTTCACTTTGTGTATGTTTTCATTTTTCTCTTTTTCTATGAATTGAATGTAACCATATCCAGTATCTGGTCTAGTAGGTTTAATGCTTAAAGTAACTAATGCAGAATTTGTTTCAGTAAATGTTAATGCTTCTTTGATGTCAGAATCAAATTTAAATTCATTGGTAATCAAATGGTCACTTGGAGCAAAAATAACATTCGCTTTTTCATTTAAACAAAACAATTTAAAACTTGCATAAGCTACACAAGGAGCAGTATTCATGGCTGCTGGCTCCGTTAAAATGTTTTTTTCGGGCAAGTTTGGCAATTGGTCGTTCACCAATAAACTATAACTTGAATTGGTAATGACAAAAATATTTTCTGACGGAACAATGCGTTCAAACCGCTCGTAGGTAAGTTGTAACAACGATTTGCCTACTCCTAAAATATCGTGAAATTGTTTTGGGTATGTTTTTTTACTTAAAGGCCAGAATCTACTTCCAATTCCTCCGGCCATAATGACTACATAATTGTTTTTGTTCATTTTATAATATTCCTTCTCTGTAAAAATCTTGTAAATGAACCATGCCAATATAAGCTTGATTTTCAGTTACAATAAGTTGATTAATTTTATTTTTTTTCATCAAGGATGCCGCTTCAGACGCCATTTGATCACTTTCTATAGAAATCGGATTTTTAGACATGATGTCAGAAGCCGATACATTTTCTAGGTGCGATGATTTTTCAAGATACCTTCTTATATCTCCATCAGTTACTATACCTATGACTTTTTCATTTTCTATCACAGCAGATGCTCCTAACCTGTTTTTAGAAATTTCTATGACTGTATTTTTAAAACTTTCATCAGAATTCACAAATGGTTTTTCATTTTGCATTGCCATTTCTTTTACTGTTAAATACAATTGTTTGCCTAATGAACCACCAGGGTGGTATTTTGAAAAATCATTAGAAGTAAATTTTTTGGAACTTAAAAGGGCAATTGCAAGAGCATCGCCCATTAATAACTGAGCAGTTGTACTGGTAGTTGGAGCTAAATTATTAGGACATGCCTCTTTTGCTACTGTTGTATTCAAAACAAAATCTACATTTTGAGCCAAATATGAATTTAAATTTCCAACCATGGCTACCGTTTTATTACCAAACCTTTTGATTAATGGCACCAGTGTTTTAATTTCTGGAGTATTACCACTTTTTGAAATGATAATGACTGTGTCATTTTTTTGAATGATTCCCAAATCTCCATGAATTGCATCAGCAGCATGCATGAATATAGAGGGTGTCCCGGTGGAATTCATCGTAGCTACAATTTTTTGAGCAATGATAGCGCTTTTTCCTATTCCAGAAATCACAACTCTGCCATCAGAATCAAGTATTTGATTGACTACCGAAGCAAAATCATCATCAATGAACTGGCTTAAATTTTTAAGGTTATCAAGTTCACTTTGAATAGTCTCTTGCCCAAATTTTATAATTTCTGAAGGGTTTAACATGGAATTATTCTATCTAAAATTTTGACTTTGCAAATTAACAAGAAAAAATGATTGAAAAAATTTAAAAAATAATTTTGGTAATGTGGTTTAAACAGTATTAATTTAGTGAGTTCAATTAGAACCTTAAAAAATTACGATTTTGAATCATATGACAACAGCACAAATCAAGCTCGACCCAAAAGCTGCACTAAAGGAATTCTTTGGTTTTGACGGCTTTAAAGGCAATCAAGAACTAGTCATTAATAGCATATTAAACAAAGAAGATTGTTTTGTTATTATGCCAACTGGTGCAGGAAAATCACTCTGTTACCAATTACCTGCCTTGATGTTACCAGGAACAGCTATCATTATTTCACCATTAATTGCTTTAATGAAAAATCAAGTGGATAGCATCAGGGGCTTTTCCGACAAAGATAACGTTGCCCATTTTTTAAACTCATCATTATCTAAAACAGAAATTACTAAAGTAAAAGATGACATGAGTTTGGGTAACACCAAGTTATTGTATGTTGCTCCTGAAACCCTAAAAAAAGATGAAACTATTGATTTTCTTAGAAGCATTGAAATTTCTTTTGTTGCAGTAGATGAAGCTCATTGCATAAGCGAATGGGGACATGACTTTAGACCCGAATATCGCAAAATCAAACAAATGATTAAGGAAATCAATGATGTTCCTATGATGGCGCTTACAGCTACTGCTACTCCTAAAGTGCAAAGTGATATTCAAAAAAACTTAGGCATGTTGGATGCTAAAGTGTACAAATCTTCTTTCAACAGAGCCAATTTGTACTACGAAGTAAAACCAAAAGGCAGCAAAGAAAAAGTATTTAAAGACATCATTTCTTACATCAAAAACAGACCTGAAAGATCAGGAATCATTTATTGCTTAAGCCGTAAAAGGGTAGAAGAAATTTCTGAAATGTTGACACTTAATGGTGTAAAAGCATTGCCATACCACGCAGGGTTAGATGCAAAAACCAGAGCACATAACCAAGATGCATTTCTAATGGAAGAGTGCCACGTGATTGTTGCAACCATCGCCTTTGGTATGGGAATTGATAAACCAGACGTTAGGTTTGTTATTCACTTTGATGTTCCTAAAAGCTTAGAAGGTTATTATCAAGAAACAGGAAGAGGCGGAAGAGATGGAATGGAAGGTGATTGCATTTTATTTTATAACCCCAGCGACATCGAAAAACTGGAAAAATTCATGAAAGATAAACCAGTTGCTGAAAGGGAAATTGGTACTCTATTGCTTGATGAAACCAGTGCTTTTGCGGAAAGTTCACAGTGCAGACGTAGATTGTTATTGAGCTATTTTGGCGAACAATTTGACGATGAAAATTGCAACAAAATGTGCGACAATTGCCGTCATCCTAAACCAAAAACTGATGTAACTCAAGAAGTGGTAAATTCATTAAAAGCTCTTAATAGTTTAAATGCTGAAATTGATTTATCTCACTTAGTTAATTACATCATTGGTAAAAAAGCCGACTCAATTAAAGATTACGGACACGATAAATTCCCAATGTTTGGTATTGGAAAAGACAAAGACAAAGTATTTTGGAAAGGTGTAGTAAGAATAGGATTGTTAAATAATTATGTCAACAAAAATATTGAAAAATATGGCTTATTAAGTGTTACTGAACTCGGAAATCAAGCCATTGCTAAACCTAAGAAATTTGAAATGGCGATGGATACTGAATACGAATTTGTATCTGACGAAGACTTTGAAAATGCACAACTTGAAAGTGTAGCAGATGAAGTTCTGATGAGAGATTTGAAAGACATCAGGAAAAAAATGTCAAAACAAATAGGTCTTCCTCCTTATGTTATATTCCAAGACCCATCTCTGGACGACATGGCTACAAAATACCCTATAACTATGGATGAACTTGAAAAAATTCATGGTGTTGGTAAAAACAAAGCTCAAAAGTATGGTCAGCCTTTCATTGATTACATTGACCAATATGTAAAATTAAATAACATAGACAGGCCATTGGATGTCGTAGTCAAAACTTCGGGTGAAAAATCTAAGAAAAAAATTGCCATCATCCTGAACATCGATAAAAAAATGGCTTTGGAAGATATCGCCAGAAGTAATGGCATGGCTTATCAAGAATTGATGGATGAGCTTGAACAAATGGTGACTTTAGGAACCAGTTTGGATTTGCATTATTGTATAGATGAAATCATAGAAGAAGAATACCAAGAAGAAATTTTCGAGTATTTTAAATCACAAGAAGAAGACGACTTAAACAAAGCTGTTGTGGACTTCGACAATGATTTCTCTTATGAAGAATTGCAATTGATGAGACTTCAATTCATTAGCGATATGGCTAATTAATTGAACGTCTGTTAATTGATTTAGTCATACTCCTGTAATTTTTATTTATTTTTGCGACATCGCAACTTCAAACATCATTCAGTTAGAAACTCTATTTCGCAAGTATCATCATGGTTTGCATTGGTTCTGTTTGCAGTACACCAAAAGCAATGAAGATGCAGACGAAATTGTAAACGATACATTTTTAGCTGTTTGGGAGAAAAAAGACCAATTGATTTTAGATGATTCGCTCAAGTCATATCTTTATACTACGGTTAAAAACAAAAGTTTAAATTGGTTAAAAAAACGCAAAATAGAATTGGCAGAATTGGATTCAAATTTTGATTTAGCCGATTCAAATACCAGCGCAATAGAAATCATACAAGCAAAAGAAACAGAAGCTGCCATTTTTGAACTGATTGAAAAGCTCCCAAACAAGTGCAAACAAATTTTTGTATTAAGTCGCAAAGAACAAATGTCCAATAAAGAAATTGCCTCCTTATTGGAGTTAAGTGAAAAAACCATTGAAAATCAAATAACTATAGCTATAAAAATGATAAAAAATGGACTTAAGAAAAAACAAAATGAAGACAATGGATTTAAAATGCATTTGTTGCCTTGGATGTTGATGTGGCTTAGTATGAACTAATTTGTCAATAAAAATTGACAATAAAATAATTAAACCGATAAAACGTTCTTCCTTTATTATTGTTCATATTTAACTAAATTTGTAGCCTATACATGAATCATTATTTATTTCGCCTATTGTTCATTTTATTTTTCGCATTCAATGCTTGTAAAAAAGACAATTCGTTTTTAAAGGATTCAGGAAGTTTAAAATTTTCTAAAGACACCATCTATTTTGATACTGTATTTACTAAATTACCTAATTCCAATTATCCTCGTTCTATCAACAAGCAATTTATGGTGCGCAACCCATACAATCAATCTGTAAGCATTAATGTCAAATTAAATCCAAATTCAGTTTACAGAATCAATGTTGATGGAAGGTCGGGCAACGATATAAAAGGAATTGAAATTTTACCAAAAGACAGTGCTTGGGTATTTGTTGAAGCCACTTTGACCCCTAACAATGTTAGCAATCCTGTATTAATCAAAGACAGTATAGAATTTGAAACCAATGGAAACAAGCAATATGTTCAGTTAGCAGCTTACGGTTGGGATGCTTATTATTTTAAAGATTCTGTATTTGATATCAATACTAATTGGATTCTTACTGATAAACCTTATGTCATAGTAAATTCTATATTTGTAAACGAAAATGTTACATTCACTATTGGTCCTGGTATTCATGTTTACAGTACCCCTAATTCAACATTTAAAAACAGCATTACCAATAAATTAATAAACATAAGTGCAATCAATGTTTTTGGCACAATGAAAGTAAATGGCACAAAATCTAAACCAGTGATTTTTGAGGGCGACAGACTTGACAATAACTTTAGTGATGTTGCTGGTCAGTGGAGAGGAATACATTTTTACCGAAAAAGCATTAACAATGAAATAAACTATTCCATCATTAAAAATTCAACCATTGGATTGTGGGTAGATTCTTTGCCTGAAAATGGAAATAACAATCCAAATTTAAAAATAAAAAACACCATCATCAAAAACATCAGTGCATATGGCATATTAGGGCTTACAGCAGTTATTGAAGCCGAAAATACTGTAGTTAGCAATTGTGGTTTAAATACTTTTATTGGCTATTATGGTGGTTTTTATACATTTAATCATTGTACATTATTCTCCACCAGTTCTGGCAGAAACGATCCTCATGTGATATTAAATAACCAATTGAGAAACGACAACAAAGTAGTGATTAAAACTTATCCCATTGGATTTACTTTCATCAATAGCATCATATACGGTTCTCAAAAAAATGAAATAGGCACTGATTTAAGTTCAACAACAGTTGCTTCACCTTCAATCATTCAAAACTGTTTGTTAAAATTAGAAAGCCAATTGGTGGGTTCAACAGGTAATATTTACAATCAAGACCCTAAGTTTGAAGATGTTTTTAAACAAAATTTTAAATTGAAATCCGATTCACCTGCAAAAGACAAAGGAATTGCTACTTCGCTAAGCACTGACTTTGAGGGAAATTCAAGAGTTGGGTTACCTGATATAGGTGCTTATGAAATACAATGATTAATTTCATTACATAATGATGAAATAGGCATAAATTTGCAAATCAATTAATTTGGCACGAATACCCATCAATATAAAAGACGGAAGCATCAAAAAAAATCCTTTGATTATTGGGATTGATTTGGGAACAACCAACAGTTTGGTCGCTTTGGTTGATCAAAACAATCAAGCACCATATTGTTTAAGTGAGAACTCAAACACCATTGTTCCTTCAGTAATTAACATTCATAAAACTGGGGAAATCTCTGTAGGTAATTCTGCAAAAAACAAATTAGAAACTGAGCCAGAAAACACCATTTATTCGATAAAAAGATTGCTTGGCAAAAGTTATAATGACATTAAACCAATAGAAAACAGTTACGGTTATAAATTAGTAGCGGAAGACAGTTCATCTTTAGTTAAAATAAAAATCCATGATCAATTATACAATCCTGTAGAACTTTCATCCTATATTCTTAAGCACTTAAAAGAAAGATCTGAGCGAATTTGTCAACAGCAAATAGAAAAAGCGGTGATTACAGTGCCTGCATATTTCAATGATACTCAAAGACAAGCCACCAGAGATGCTGGTAAATTAGCAGGATTGGAAGTGGTAAGAATTGTGAATGAACCTACTGCGGCCAGTTTAGCTTATGGATTGGGTTTAAATACTGAAGAAAAGAAAACCATTGCTGTGTATGACTTAGGTGGGGGCACTTTTGATGTCACCATTTTAAATTTAGAAAATGGAATATTTGAAGTATTATCTACTAATGGTGATACTTTCACAGGTGGTGATGATTTTGATAGAGCATTGATTGAATTGATATTAAATCAATTCGATTTATACATAAAAACAGTTGAAAAAGACAAAGAGTTTTATCAACACTTAAGACTAGAATCTGAAAACATCAAAAGACAATTATCCGAAAACAATGCGGTAGATTTTAACATACGATTTAACAATTACAACTTGAAAGGAAATGTTAGCAAAGAACAGTTCAATCATTCCATCAGTGAAATTGTTAAAAAAACCATGCATTGTTGTCAATTGGCATTAGAAGACGCTGAGTTATCTGTACAAGACATTGATGAAGTTGTAATGGTAGGCGGAAGTTCAAGAGTTCCATTAGTATTAGAACAAGTAAGTCATTTTTTTTCAAAATCTAAAATAAACAACCAAATAAACCCAGATGAAGTAGTGGCTTTAGGAGCTGCCATAGAGGCTGACATATTATCTGGAAATAGAAAAGATTTATTGTTAATGGATGTTACACCACTGAGTTTAGGTATTGAAACATCGGGAGGCTTAATGGATGTAATAATTCCTAGAAACAGTAAAATCCCTTGTAAAGCTGGCAGGCAATACACAACTTCTGTAGATGGTCAAATAAATCTAAAAATTGCTGTTTATCAAGGTGAAAGAGATTTGGTAAAAGACAACAGGAAATTAGGCGAGTTTATATTAAAAAACATTCCTGCGATGCCTGCAGGTCTGCCTAAAATAGATTTACAATTTTTATTTAATGCTGATGGCATATTAAAAATTACTGCTCACGAATTGAGGTCAGACACAAAACAAGACATAGAAATAAAACCACAATATGGATTGACAGACAACGAAGTAGAAGAAAGATTGATGGACAGTTTAAAACATGCAGAACTTGATAAAAAGAACAAAGCTGTTCAAGAATCCATAAATGAAGCTAAACAATTAATTTACCATACAGAAAAAGTCATTTCGAACCATCAATTAATTGATTCAACTTCGGTAGAAAAAATTAATAATCAAATCGAAAAATTAAAAGTAGCAATAGAAACCAAAGATAAAGAAGCAATAAATTTGGAAAGTGATCGTTTGAATGAATACACCAAACCGATTGCAGAGCTTTTAATGGATGATGCCATTGGAAAAGCACTAACAGGAACAAAAATAAATGAATAATAAACTTATACTAATCATATTGATGTTGAATAGCTTTGGTTTATTTTCACAACCAATAGAGGAAGTGGCTCCACTTCAACAACAAAACATTGATACTGAAGAAAAACTAAAAACCAAATTAGGGATTAAATTTGCTCTTGGTACTCATACATTTTACGGAACTGAGTTAAAAAATACCAAATTATTGTATGGTTTTGGTGCTGGGATTTACAACATCATACCTATTTCTAAATCTAAAAAAATACAATTGCATTGGGAATTTGACATCACATTCAAGGGCAGTAAATTTGGCCACCCCAATGATACATCTTACAGCAGAATTTCATTATCTTATGCAGAAATACCATTGTATTTAAGCATACAATTAGCTAATACCCCAAAAAAACAACCCTTACATTTACTATTAGGTGTTCAAGGTGGTGTTTTATACAAAAGCAGCATATCTCAAGGCTATGGTAAATGGGGCGAGATAAAATACAACTCACTACCATTTTATAAATTAGATTTTATGCCAGCCATTGGGTTGCGCAAAGAAATAGGCAGTGGAATGTCATTACAAACAACAACAAAAATTGGACTAGTAAATATTAATACTTCAAAGTTGACTAGCGGCTCTGTTGGCACCAGATACCCAGACATAGTTCCACCAATGACAGGCAAGGGCACCATTAAAAATTTCAGTTTTGAATTGGCTTTGTTGTTTTAAAAACAAAATCAATAAAAATTTCTTTTATCAAATTTTCGCCAATAATAAGTGAGTGCAAATCCAAACAATGCTCCACCTAAATGAGCAAAATGGGCTGTAGAATCACCTTCAAATCTGCTAATACCCATAAATAAATCAACAATTAAAATTCCAGGTATTAAAAACTTGGCTTTAATAGGAACTGGTATAAACATCAACATCATTTCTGTATTAGGAAATAAAAATGTATAGGCAACAGCAACTCCATAAATACAACCACTTGCGCCAACCATATTTGAAAAATAATAACCTCCTATTTCTCTTAATTTTGAAACTTCATTTATTCTACTTTCAATGAATGGAAAATCAGACTCGCTAATGATCCACATTCCAGTGTATTGATGAATGATAAATGATTGAACAAAAGTGTGAATTAATATAGCTCCTAAACCACTAAAAAAATACAATTGAACAAATTTTTTAGTTCCTATAAATCTTTCAAGCACCATTCCTAAAGAAATTAATCCAAATAAATTAAATATAATGTGTTGAAGATTTCCATGCATAAACATGTGGGTAATCAATTGCCATGGTTTAAATAAATCATTAGTAAAATAATGCAGGCCAAGAATATTGAATAAATTAAATCTATCGGTTTGCTCCCCAATGATTGTACCTACAAATAAGACCACACAGGCTATGGATAATTGCTTAACGGCAGGTGTAATATTGTCTAAGTTCATAAATTAAAAAATTGATTTATTTGATTGTTGTTGATTAACATGTAAATGGGTTTACCATTGGGTCTGAACGAACTGTTTTCACATTGAAACAATTGCTGTAACAATTGCTTTTGTTGTTCATTCGTTAACGTTTCAGTTCGAAATACAGCTTCACTTTGTGCCTGACTTAAAGCTAATTTTTCTTTTGCACTTAAGCCTGTATTTTCAGTTTGATTTTTATAATGCTCTAAGAAATTTTCGAGCAATTCTTTCTCTTTGCCCTTTTCAGCAGATTTTGGAACTCCATTGATAATTAAACAATTATTCCCAAAGTCGGCTACATCATAACCCAGACTTTTTAATTCATCAAACAATTGGTGAGCTAAAATGTAATCCGCTTTGCTTAATTCAATGGTTTTGGGGAATGCTAATTTTTGGATGGTTTCAGCCCCTTTTGCATGTTTACAATATTTTTCAAACAAGATGCGTTCATGAGCTGCTCTTTGGTCAACTATAATTAATTCTCCATTTTTAACTGCAGCAAAAAAGCCATTTTTTATGTTGATAGGTTCACTGAATTGAAATTCTTCTTTTTGAATCAAAACATCGTTGTGTTTTTCTAAAGCTACCACTTGAAATGGTGAATGATTATCATGGTCTTGATCAAACAATTTGTGCCATTGTTTCACTTGAACTTGCTTCCATTTATCCTGATTATCAAAAGGATTGTATTGAGGATTTGACTTTGCTTGAGTTGGTTTGTTGTTATTTGTAAAATTAAAATTGTTTGACAAATCTTTAGCAACAAATCCGAAATCTATTTCAGGTGAGAGAGTGAATGCCCCTAAAGCTTTTTTTACTGCCGATTTTATGAGGGGATAAATGGATTTATCTTCCTCAAATTTAATTTCTGTTTTGGTAGGATGTATATTGATGTCAATTTTAGCAGGGTCTATTTCCATGAATAAACAATACAACGGAAATTGTTCTTTGCTAATTAATTGATCAAAGGCATTGACAATGGCATGGTTTAAATAAGCGTCTTTAACAAAACGATTGTTGACAAATAAAAACTGTTCACCTCTCGTCTTTTTGGCAACTGAAGGAGCTCCAACAATTCCAGAAATAGAAATTAAATCGTGTTTTTCATTGACTTGCAATAAATCATTTTGATACGTTTTGGACATCAATGATTCAAATCTCTTGGAAAGGGATTCGGGTTTTAGATCAAAAACTTCCTTATCTCCATGGTACAAGCTAAATGACAATTGGTAATGGGGTAAAGCAACCCGAACAAATTCATCGATGATGTGCCTCATTTCTACAGCTGGGCTTTTTAAAAAATTTCTACGAGCAGGCACGTTATAAAATAAATTTTTTATTGCAATCCAAGTCCCATTATGGCAGGCAATTTGTGTTTGTTCTAACACTTTGCTTCCTTCTATTTTAATGTAATTTCCTAATTCATCTTCAGCTCTTTTGGTTTTCATTTCAACATGAGCTATGGCAGCAATAGAAGCCAAGGCTTCACCTCTGAAACCAAAGCTTTTTATTTTAAACAAATCATCGGCTTTAGAAATTTTAGATGTTGCGTGTCTTTCCCAACACATTCGTGCATCGGTAACACTCATTCCAATGCCATTATCTGAGATTTGTATCAGTGCACTTCCCGCCTCTTTAATCAATATTTTTATTTCTGTAGCTTTAGCATCAATGGCATTTTCCATTAATTCTTTAATTACAGAAGCAGGTCTTTGAACAACTTCACCAGCAGCAATCTGATTGGCGATGTTGTCTGGCAACAGTTTAATTCTATCCATTCTTATTTTTAAGAAGAGTTAAAAAGTCTGTTATTCCATTGGTTAAAATATCACTGTAAAAGAATTTATAAGCTCCATACATCAGTAACCCAAGTATAATAAACAGTCTTAAACTCTGCAATATGGAAGCTTTTGAAGAATTTCTTTTTTTTCCAATTTGCGAACTGAATTTACCACGGTAATCAACTCGTTCATAAGGCTTAGGTTCTATTCCATTTTTAATGTCTTCCTCCCTTTGCATCTGTTCCTTTAATTTCCTTACTCTCTCTTGTAATTCATGTTTTTCAGGTTTGAAGTAAATAGGAATATAATTGAACCCTCTTGGTTTAGGTATTTTTCTTGTTAAAAATTGAATGATGTCATTCATACTACAAATTTAAATTTAAATTGCAAATACTCAAAACATTTATTTTATATTCGCTTTAAATCATGAACGAAGAATTGTTACAGTACATTTGGCAAATGGGATTATTTGACCATGAAGGTTTATTTACTACAAATAATGAAGCTATAACCATCATCAAAAGAGGGAATATCAACCACAACTCTGGTCCTGATTTCTCCAATGCCAGGATTAGAATTAACGAGGCAGATTGGGTTGGAAATGTTGAAATTCACATTCATTCCGATGACTGGTATTTGCATAATCACCACCAAAATGCGGATTATAACAACACTGTTTTACATGTTGTTTTGTTTCAAGGCAAACCTACTCAAAGACAAGATGGATCAACTGTACCAACATTTATAATCAAGGACAAAATCATTGAATCTGTATTGTTTCAATATCAAAAATTATTTAAAAACGAACAAACTATACCTTGTCAATATTTTTTTCCAAATATAGATCATTTTACGGTTACTCAAACATTAGAAAGAGCATTGTTTACTAGGCTTGAAAGAAAGAGTGAACAAGTGTTTAAATGGTTAAATCAAGACAATCAACATTGGCAAACTGTGTTATATAAATCGCTTGCTCGAAGTTTTGGCTTCAATATCAATGGCGACCCATTTGAACAATTGGCTAACGAACTGCCCTTATCTTTGTTAGGAAAACACAAGAACGATGCCCTTGCAATTGAATCTTTACTGTTTGGTATTGCAGGTTTCTTAGACAATAAATTACAAGATGAATACCACAGTAAATTGAAAAAAGAATGGCAATTTTTTAGAATCAAATATGGATTGAGTTCCATGAACAACAAATCATTTAAGTTCATGCAAATGAGACCAAATAACTTCCCTACATTTCGATTGGCTCAATTTTCAAGCCTGATTCACCTAAGTAGCCATCTTTTCGACCGTTTAATTGAATTTCAGAAAAAAGAAGACATATTAAATTTGTTAAACGTTCAAACCCAAACATATTGGAATACACATTATACATTTGCTAAAGAGACAAAAAAAATGAACACTGAATTGAGTTCCATGTCTAAAAACATCATTGTCATTAATGGAATTTTACCTGTGTTGTTTGCGTTTGCTAAACACACTGGAAACACTGAACTATCACAGAAAGTATTGGATGTTTTGTATAGTTTAGCTCCAGAAAAGAACAAAATCACCGATTTTTTTAAATCTTTAGGAATAAGAATTCCCACTGCCTTTGAATCTCAAGCATTGATTGAATTAAAAACTAAAAATTGCGATCAACTAATGTGTTTAAAATGCCCAATAGGCCACAAAGTTTTAAAATCAAAAATTAACACATAATCTAATTTAAAAAATAACTATATTTGTATTCATGTTTTACTTAAAGCAATTAGTTGAAAATAGTGCATTTGGTGTTTGCTCAACAATGGGTGAATGGATGGGCATAAGCACTAAAAGAATTCGTTTGTTTTTTGTATATTCCACTTTTATCACCCTAGGTTCGCCAATCATAGTTTACATGATCATGGCTTTTTGGTTAAATTTAAAGAATTATTCCAAAGAAAAAAGAACTAAAGTTTGGGATTTATAAGGTAATTTTAGTCTATTGTGTCACCAATCAATGTATTGGTTGTTGCTTCTTTTATCAATACATCAACATAATCTCCTAATTTATAATTTCTCTTAGGAAATACCACCATGATGTTTTGGTCATTTCTTCCTTTTAATTCATCCTCTCTTTTTTTGGAAACTCCTTCAACAAGGACTTTACAAATTTTTCCTACGTATTTAGAATTTTTGCTTAATGATACCTGTCTTTGAACATCTATAATTTCAGCTAACCTTCTTTTTTTAACTTCTTCTGGTACATCGTCAGTCATTTTTTTAGCGGCTAATGTGCCAGGTCTTTCACTGTAGTAATACATGTAACTAAAATCAAACTGCGAAATTTCCATTAAACTCATTGTTTCTTTATGATCATCTTCCGTTTCTGAGCAAAAACCAGCAATGATATCACAACTGATACCACAATCAGGGATGATTTCTCTTATTCTGTTTACTTTATTTAAATACCATTCGCGGCTGTAAGTTCTATTCATTATCTCTAATACTCTACTGCTTCCACTCTGAGCTGGCAAATGGATATAATTACAAATATTATCGTATTTGGCCATTGTGTGAAGCACTTCGTCTTCTATGTCTTTAGGGTGAGAAGTGCTGAACCTGATTCTCATGTTTGGATTAACTAAGGCTACTTTTTCAAGCAACATGGCAAATGTCACTGCATTTGATTTTTGTTCATCACTTGCATTTTTATATTCAATTTTAGGACCACCACCAAACCACAAATAACTATCTACATTTTGCCCTAATAGAGTCACTTCTTTATACCCTGCATCGCTCAGTTGTTTTGCTTCTTGAACAATGGATTCGGGGTCACGGCTTCTTTCTCTACCTCGAGTAAAAGGCACTACACAAAAAGAACACATGTTATCACAACCTCTCATGATACTGATAAAAGCAGAAACACCGTTGGTATTTAATCTCATTGGTGAAATTTCAGCGTAAGTTTCCTCTCTGCTCAACAATACATTGATGGCTCTTGCCCCTTCATCCACTTCTGCAACTAATTTTGGTAATTCTCTATACGAATCAGGGCCGGCAACTATATCAACTAACTTTTCTTCTTCTAACAACTTGGTTTTAAGTCTTTCTGCCATACAACCCAATACACCTATGATGAGGTCGCGATTTTTCTTTTTGTTGTTTCTAAGGTGTTTTAAACGGTCTCTTATTTTTTGTTCAGCATTGTCTCTAATAGCACAAGTATTAATGAAAATAACATCAGCATCAAACTCATCATTGGTATAGGTATAACCATGTTCTGCCATGATAGAGCCAATGATTTCACTGTCACTAAAATTCATGGCACAGCCATAACTTTCAATGTACAATTGTCTTCCTTGATTGATTTTGGAAGGAGCTTCTAAGTCAACAGTTTCTAACATAAAATGAGAGCAAAAATACTAAAATTAATGCCATAATGTTTAAATGAATAGAAATTTTAACTTGTAATTTAATAAATGATACTAAATTAATGCGATATAACTAACTATAACTTTCTACTAATTCTAGAACTTCAGTTTTTCTCCTTCGTGAAATTGGCAATAAATCCATGTTCATGACTTTTATGAAAAACAAATCTTTGATTTTATGTATTTTCTCAATGTAATTTTTATTTAATAAATACGAATTGTGAATTCTAATAAAACCATAATGACCTAACATTTCTTCGTATTCACCAATATTTATAGACATCAATACGTGTTTACCATCGTTAAGAAACACTTTTGTGTATTTCCCTTCGGCTTCACAATAAATGATTTTTTTCACTTCAATATAAAAAGTATCATGTGTAGTTTTTAATACAATTTTATTTTCATGGTTATTAGGATTACTTAATACTTTGTTTAAGTTTTTTAGATTTTGGTTGTCTAAATTTTTATTGATGTTATTGATGGCTTTATGAAGAGCTGTAACAAGTTCTTCCTTCACTACTGGTTTTAAAATGTAATCAAGAGCATTGAATTTGATGGCATTGATTGCGTAATTTCCAAAACCAGTAACAAAAATAACTTTAAAGTCGGGTTCATTAAAATTTTGTAAAACGTCAAAACCTGTACCATGCGGCATTTCAATGTCTAACAACAAGATGTCTGGTTGAGTTTGATTGATCAATGTAATTGCTTCATGACTGCTTGTGGCTTTACCAACAATTTCTATTTGGGGAAATTCATAGTTTACTATGGATTCTAAAACCTCAATTGCATTACTTTCATCGTCAACAATTAATACTTTGTATTTCATATATTATTATGATACAAAATTGAGTTGATTAAATTTCTTAGAAAAGAAGAGTTTTAAAACTGGTCGATTTTTTTTAAAAACGGTCATTAGATACACAAGTATTTATTGCCAATTTTAAAATTTTATTAGCCTTTATTT